>JAZQXS010000215.1:0-7215 GCA_045633025.1 Eubacteriales bacterium
ATACTAATCCTCATTCAAAACATTGAAAAAAACTTCCGTAGGGGCGCACCTGCGTGTGCGCCCGCGGGCGTTCAAAGAACGCCCCTACGAGATTTGGAATATTTCAAGGTTTTATTCAAGGATTGGTATAAGAACATGAAAACATCCCAAGAAGTCGATCTTCAAGGGATGTTTTTGTGTTAAAGCGTAAATTACAGCTTCCCGATCCTTTCCCGCTCCCGCCAATCCGGCAACACCCGCTCCACCTCCGACCAGAACCTTCCCGAGTGATTCGCCTCCAGAAAATGGCACAGCTCATGCACCACCACGTACTCCACAAAAGGCAACGGATACTCGCAAAGCCGCGCCGCAAAGTTCAAGGATCCCGTGGCAGGCGCACAGCTTCCGAACCGCGAGCGGATGCTCTTGACCCGAATGGCCTTGGGATAGGGGATCCCCCGCGCGGCGAACAGGGGGAAGTACCGTTCGACCAACGCCGTGACCAGCTTGCCCGTCTCGGCCTTCTCAAAGGTCTCCACCGCGGCGGCGCGGAGTTCGGGGTCAACGATATCGGGGAGAGTGACCGTCAAGCGGCGGTTTTCCATATCCGCCTCCATCCGCGCGGGGGCACCCACCCGCCACTCCACCGCCAGCGTCCCGCCCAGATAGGGCAGGGAATCACCCACCGACGCGGCGGCGGGATGCTCCTCTGCGCGCTGTTCCATGCGGGTCAGGGCGGCGAGGATCCAGTCCTCCCGCTCGACGAGAAAGGTCTCAGCGGCGGCTATGGTGGTGCGGTTGGGGATGGACAGGTGCACCGTCCCGTCCCGTCGGACGCGGAGGTTGAAGTTTTTCACCGCCTTGCGCTCCAGTTCAAAGGTGAGGGCGTGGCCCGAGCGGGGAAGGATGAGGGTGCGGCTTTGGATCTTGGAGGTGGGCATGGGAGACTCCTTGTGCGTGAAGATGATCGGTTACAAGTGTAGCAGATTTTTCGGGCGCTGTCAAGGGGCTCGGTGGAAAAATCATGAAGAATGTGGTCCATTGTTCACACCCCATTCATAACATACGGGTATAATAAAAGCAGATCGATTTTCCCGAAAGGAGGCCGCACGCTCTATGAAACTGCTCCGTCAGCTTTTCTCCCGTGTCGTCCTGGTCAGTTTGGGCATCGCCATTCAGATCGCCTGGCTGTTCCTCATTGTGTTCTACTTATCCGCCTACTACCTGCCCGTGGCCTTTGCCCTCAACCTGCTCAGCCTGGCGGCCTGTATCTTCATCATAAACCGCCCCGGCAACCCGCAGGTCAAGATGGCCTGGATCGTGCCGATCCTGGTGTTCCCCCTGTTCGGCGGTATCATATTCCTCATCTCGGGCGGTAAAGGCCCCAAACGTAAGCTCCGCCGCGCGCTGGAGACGAGCGATGAGATGCTGAAGCCGTACAGGCAGGGGAATCTCGACGTCGATTTCTCCGACCCCTCCGCTATCCCGGTTCCCCGTGAGGACGTATACTTGACGGGGCAGTGCCACTATCTGGACAAGAACGGCTTCCCGGCTTACGGCAATACCGACGCCGCCTACTACTCAGATTGTCGGGCGGGCTGGGAGCGGATGCTGCGTGATTTGGAGACTGCCGAGCGCTTCATTTTCATGGAGTATTTCATTATCAACCCCGGTGTGATGTGGGATCCCGTGCTGGAGATCCTGAAAAAGAAGGCGGCAGAGGGGGTAGAGGTACGGCTGATATACGATGATGTGGGCAGTATCGCCTATGTCCCCCGCAAGTATTGGAGAGAGCTGGAAGCCTGCGGCATCCATTGCGTGGCCTTCAACCCCTACCGTCCCGTCTACGCCGTGGTCATGAACCACCGCGATCACCGCAAGATCATGGTCATAGACGGCAACGTGGGATACACCGGCGGGGTAAACTTTGCCGACGAGTACATCGGAGAGGATATCCGTTTCGGAGAGTGGCGGGATAACGTCCTGCGGCTGGAGGGCGAGGGCGTGCGAAGCATGACGCTCCTGTTTCTGGAGATGTGGAACGCCAACCGTCCTACCGATGACAGGGAAGGAGTGGCGGCGTATATGCCCGATCCCGTCCGCTCGGCGGAGGTTCGATGCGGCGGCGTGGTACAGCCCTACGGCGACTCCCCCGTAGACAGCGAGATTTTGGCCGAGAACGTGTACCTGAACGTGATCAACCAGGCAACCAAGTACGTGTATATCTATTCCCCCTATCTGGTCATCGACTACGAAATGACCCGCGCCCTTTCCCTGGCGGCTCGCCGCGGGGTGGACGTGCGGTTGGTGGTGCCATCCATCCCCGATAAGAAGACGGTGTATGAGCTGACCAAATCCTATTTCCCCGAGCTGATTGAAAACGGAGTCAAGGTCTACCGCTTTACACCGGGCTTCGTCCATTCCAAGGTGTTCCTCGCCGACGACCGCCAGGCGGTCGTGGGGTCGGTCAATCTGGATTACCGCTCGCTGACCCTGCATTTCGAGAACGCCTGCATGTTCGTGGATCATCCCGTCATCCAGGCGGTGAAACAGGATTTTGAAGAGACCTTCCCCCGCTGTGAGCCCGTCACGGTCAAGAAGCGCCGCTTTGACGTGCTCTACGACCTGTATTTGGGACTTCTCCGCCTTTTTGCACCGCTTTTGTGAGTCCCGCTCCCCTCTCCGGGACATTTGAGGATATTCCAATCAAAAAAAATGAGTGTTTTTTGAAGTTTTCTTTCCAAACCTCTTGAAAAAATCCCAAAAAACTGGTATAATATACTGTATCGTTTCTGTGGCCTTTGGTCATGGCTGCCGTACAACGGTATATGATACCATTTCAAGGAGGGGAGGCATTCTATGCTGATCAATGCGGACGCCCGTGTGTTGGTTATCGATTTGATGGCATACTGGACAAGTCATTACTTGTTACCGTCCCCTGCGACTGCCGTATCCCCAATACCCCCCATTGTTTAAATTATTTTAGGAGATAAAAATTATGGAACAGACAAGAAAAGTCGGTACCGTATCCCGGGGCATCCGTTGTCCCATTATCCGCGAGGGTGACGATCTGGCCGCCATCGTAACCGAGAGCGTGCTGGATGCCGCCAAGTCCGAGGGCTTTGAGCTCCGCGACCGCGACGTCATTTCCCTCACCGAGTCCATCGTCGCCCGCGCGCAGGGTAACTACTGCTCGGTACAGAATATCGCTGATGATGTCCGCGCCAAGCTGGGCGGCGGAACCGTCGGTGTCATTTTCCCCATCCTTTCCCGTAACCGCTTCGCCATCTGCCTGCGTGGTATCGCCATGGGCTGCAAGAAGGTGGTTCTGATGCTCTCCTACCCCTCCGACGAGGTGGGTAACGAGCTGGTTTCTTTGGATCAGATCGATGCCGCCGGCATCAACCCCTATTCCGACGTCCTCTCTCTGGAGAAGTACCGCGAGCTGTTCGGCGAGAATAAGCACGAGTTCACCGGTGTGGACTACGTGGAGTACTACGGCAACCTGGTCCGCGAGTGCGGCGCCGAGTGCGAGATCGTCTTCGCCAACCAGGCCAAGACCATTCTGAACTATACCGATTGCGTCCTCAACTGCGACATCCATACCCGCGCCCGTACCAAGCGCATCCTGCTGGCCGGCGGCGCTAAGGTGGTCTGCGGTCTGGATGAGATCATGAACGCCCCCGTTGACGGCAGCGGCTGCAACGAGAAGTACGGCCTCCTGGGCTCCAACAAGTCCACCGAGGATAAGGTCAAGCTCTTCCCCCGCGAGTGCAAGGCGCTGGTACTGGACATCCAGGCGCGTGTTCTGGCCGCTACCGGCAAGCACGTGGAGGTCATGGTCTATGGCGACGGCGCTTTCAAAGATCCCAAGGGTAAGATCTGGGAACTGGCTGACCCCGTCGTATCCCCTGCGTTTACCGACGGCCTGGTGGGTACCCCCAATGAGCTGAAGCTCAAGTACCTGGCAGACAATGACTATAAGGATCTCTCGGGTGAGGCGCTCCGCGAGGCGATCGCCAAGTCCATCCGCGAGAAGGAGGCGCAGGGCTCTCTCGTCGGCAACATGGCCGCGCAGGGAACCACGCCCCGTCAGCTCACCGACCTCATCGGTTCTCTTTGCGACCTGACCTCCGGCTCGGGCGATAAGGGCACCCCTGTTGTGCTGGTACAGGGCTATTTTGACAACTATACCAACTGATACAGGAGGGCTGAATTTATGATCGACGTTACTTCCAACGTGCGCCCCGAATCCATGGAGCGTATTACAAATTTTGAACTGGCTAACGCATTTATCGAGGAGCAGATTGCCGCCGTCCGCGCTCAGGTGGGCGACAAGAAGGTTCTGCTGGCTCTCTCCGGCGGCGTGGATTCCTCTGTGGTCGCCGCTCTGCTCATCAAGGCCATCGGCAAGCAGCTCACCTGCGTACACGTCAATCACGGTCTCATGCGTAAGGGCGAGTCCGAGCAGGTCGTGGAGATCCTCGGCAAGGAGCTGGACGCCAACCTTATCTACGTAGATGCCACCGATCGTTTCCTGGATCTCTTGGCCGGTGTGTCCGATCCCGAGTCCAAGCGCAAGATCATCGGCGCCGAGTTTATCAACGTCTTCGCCGACGAGGCTCGTAAGCTGGAGGGTGTGGAGTTCCTGGCGCAGGGAACAATCTACCCCGACATTCTGGAGAGCGTCAAGCAGGCCGAGGGCAAGAAGGCCGTTAAGTCCCACCACAACGTGGGCGGTCTGCCTGAGGATCTGAAGTTCTCCCTGGTTGAGCCCATCAAGCTCCTGTTCAAGGACGAGGTTCGCGTCGTAGGCGAGGCTTTGGGTCTGCCCCACGCTATGGTCTACCGTCAGCCCTTCCCCGGCCCCGGCCTGGGCGTGCGTTGCCTGGGTGCGATCACTCGCGACCGTCTCCACGCTCTTCGTGAGGCTGACGCCATCCTGCGCGAGGAGTTCGCCAAGAACGATCTGGCCGAGAAGGTTTGGCAGTACTTCATTGCCATCCCCGATATCAAGAGCGTTGGCGTGAAGGACGAGAGCCGCTATGAGGGCTGGCCTGCCATCATCCGCGCCGTCAACACCAAGGACGCCATGACCGCCACCATCGAGGAGATCCCCTACTCCATCCTGCATCAGATCACCTACCGCATCACCCATGAGGTTGAGGGCATCAACCGCGTGCTGATGGATCTGACGCCGAAGCCTACGGGGACGATTGAGTGGGAGTGACTTGAGCTTTGGCTCGCATCAACGATCAACGATCAACCATGACCGCCTGCGGCGCGTTATGCGTTGTGCGACGCTTCCGTAGAAATACCCAAGCACCGTGTCTGCGCGATACGGTGCTTTTTCCAAAATTACATGACCGAAGTGATTCTCAAGCGAAAGGAAAATGCCCATGAAATCACACACTTCTTCTAACCGCATATTTTGGATCTCGGCCGTCTGGTTCGTTCTTTGCATCAATTCCATGGGCGCCGTGCTCTTTGCGGGGGCGCCCACGCTGGATGACGGAACCGGATTCATTATGTTTTCTCCGGGGCTGGATTGCGCCGTTTTGCTTGCGCTGGCGTTGCCTGCGCTGGTGGGCATGGCGATCCCCTTGATCCGCCGACGGGTCAGTCTGCCCCGCATTCCCGGCGCTCTTCACTACCCCGCGGCCTATCTGGCTCTGCTGGCGGACGCCTCCTTGGTTCTGCTCCTGTTGGGCGGCTTGCGGGTTCTGGATGAGTTTAGCAAATGGCATCTGCCCTTTTGGGGGTACGTAGGGATTTTGGCGGCGGCTTACCTGTTCTTTGGGGCGTCCTGCGGCTACCATTCCCGCGGAAAGCTCCGCTGGGCGTTGATATGGGGAGCGGGCATCTTGGGCGCCTTGGTACTCCTCTGCGTGCTCCGCGCCCGGCAGAGCGCGGCGCACGATGCAGAGCTACTGGCTTCCTACCCCACGATCATCCTGTCCTATACCGAGCGAATGATGGATACCCCCATCGGCGGGATCCTTGCGCGGTTCAATCTGCCCGCCTCGGTGCTGATGGATCAGTACGAGTGGGCTTACTACGATGGAGTACATGCGCTTTCCAAATACGCCATGCTGTACCTCACGGGGATTCTGCCGGCGGCTCTCTTCTTCGCAAGCTGGGTCGCGGGGACTCTGGTTCGGAGATGGCGTGTCATCGTACGGTGGCGGGCGCGGAATGGAGATATGGAATGAAACACGATCTGCAATTCGGCGGTCATAAACCGTCCGCTATCATCCCCTACATTCAAAATCACCTCCAGCTTCATCCGTCCATGACTCCTCGGGATCTGGTCAAGCTCTGCTACCAAGCCGCCCACGGCGCCGAGCATCTGCTGGCGGATCCTGAGCGCGCTCGGGGGTATTTGCGGCGAGAGATGGACTCGGTGGAGGCTGACCGGAATATTCCCTTGATCGAGCCCATCTCCGACGGGATCGCGCGGGTTAATTTGGCCGCATGGAAGGCGAGAGGCTTGTCGGTCGACCGCCTGTTTGAGATGTTTTTGGCTACCGCGCAGGTCGGCGGTGAAGGGGGTGCTCGCCTGAACGCCTACTTGGACGAGGTTACCGAGTACCTGTCCCGCGTGTCAACGACGGTGCCTCTTTCTGCGTGGCTGGAATTTATTGACGAGTATAATTCCCTCGGCCGCCCGGCCGTCCACCACAGCGAAGCCTACCGCGCCGCAGAGCATCCCGCTTATCGCATCGTCCGACGGGCTCTTTTGGATGGGTTATGAAAATCATCCAAGAAAAATCAATAAAAAAATGAATAAATTATAAAATAACCTATTGCATTCTTGTTAATTTTATGATATAATGTTATAGCTAAAGCCATAGGCTTTATAGTCTCCGCTGTCCGATCAAAATAATTTATATAAAGGAAAACAGAATCATGAAGAGAATCATTTGCAAGGTTGAGTACGACACCGAAGCATCTACCCTGGTTGCGAAGCATACCGTGGGCGAATTCGGCGATCCTGCCGGCTACGAGGAGTCCCTCTACGTGACCGAGGGCGGGAAGTACTTCATCTACACCAACGGCGGCGAGGAGTCTGCATACGCCGAAGAAAACATCAAGCGCATCTCCGCCGCAAAGGCTGAGGAGTGGAAGGCAGAGCGCGGCCTGTAATCCGCGCGGCAAAAAGGCAAGGGAGTGAACCTTGCCTTTTTCTTATTTCGGGGAGGACTAAAACACCGTCTCCACTCGCTTCTTCGCCCC
>JAZQXS010000216.1:0-2948 GCA_045633025.1 Eubacteriales bacterium
ATACGGGATTTCACAAGCGGAAGCATTCCGCGCCAGCTCGTGAGCTTTGCCACTCCGCTGTTCCTCTCCAACCTGCTCCAGATCGTCTATAATATGGTAGACATGATGGTCGTGGGCAGTGTGCTGGGCAAGGCGGGCACCTCGGCGGTGTCGGTAGGCGGCGACGTATCCAACCTCTTGACCTTCATCGCCATGGGCTTTTCCTCGGCGGGTCAGGTCATCATCGCCCGCCTCATCGGCGGCCGCGAGCGGCAGAAGCTCTCCCGCTTCGTAGGCACCATGGTCGGCTTTCTGGCGCTTGCCGCTCTGGTCATGAGCGGTCTGGGACTCCTGCTCCAGGATACCATGCTCACCCTCATGAAGACCCCCGCCGAGGCCTACGAGGGCGCGACGGCCTACTCCGCCGTCTGCATGACGGGACTGATCTTCATTTACGGCTACAACGTAACCAGCGCGATTCTCCGCGGCATGGGGGACTCCAAGCGCCCCTTCATCTTCATCAGCATCGCGGCGGTGCTCAACTTGATCCTGGATCTCATTTTCGTGGCAGGGCTCCGCATGGGCGCAGGGGGCGCGGCGCTGGCCACGGTCATCAGCCAAGCGGTCAGCGTAGTCATCTCCACGACCTACCTCGTCCGCAACCGCAAGAAATATGAGCTGGATATGCGCGCGTCGGATTTTGTGAAGTGGGATAAGGAGTTGCTCCGCGACCTGATCGGTCTGGGCGTGCCCATGGCCATCAAGACCTGCTCCATTCAGATCTCCAAGCTGTTCGTCAACGCCTTTGTCAACGGCTACGGCGTGGCGGTATCGGCCTTCTCGGGCATCGCCAACAAGATCGCCGGCGTATCCAATCTGATCTCCCAATCCATGAACGTGGCGGGCTCCACCATGGTGGGGCAGAATCTCGCCGCGGGGCAGTTCAAGCGGGTCAAGAAGATCATGGGTACCATTACGGTCATCACGCTGGCGGTGTCGGTCTCCCTGTCGGTGGCGATCTGCCTGTTCCCGGAGGCCATCTTCTCGGTATTCACCGCCGAGGGCGACACCGACGTGCTGGCGCTGGTGGACGGCTACCTGCCCATCGCGGTCTTGATGTTCATGGGCTCGGCCTTCCGCTCCATGATGAACTCGTTGCTCAACGGCAGCGGCAACCACAAGGTCAACTTCGCCACGGCGATCCTGGACGGCATCGTCATGCGGATCGGTCTGGCGGTGCTGTTCGGCCTGGTGCTGGACATGAAGCACTACGGCTTCTGGCTGGGCGACGCGCTGGCGGGCTTTACCCCCTTCTGGATCGGCCTTGTGTTCTACCTGACCGGCGCCTGGAAGAAGGGCGCGAAGGTCAAGGCGGAGGAGGAAGATTGAAGCACTCCGAAAAGGAAAACCGGGGGTGCGCCTGTGGGCGTGCCCCCGATTTTGTATGGAAAAAGGAAAGCCCCCCTGGTGGGGGGCAAATAATTAAGAATCTACCGGTTTTCCGTTCTCGTCGCATTCAACAGCAACCAAGTTTATTGATGAGTAAATTTTATCCAATTCAACAATTTCTTGCGCACCAGAAAAGGATATGGAGTATGTGGCGCTCTCTCCAGGCTTGAGAATAAAGCAAGGAGAAACATTCCCACCTTGAGCCGCATAAGTGTTTAAGTAACTAGTATACAAATAATAATCGCCACTTGCCAACAATCCGCCCCACACATCCGCTCCCTCGTACTGTATTTTTTCGGATTTGGTGACAGTCAACCCAGTAGACGGATTTGTGGGATTGCCCGACCAGTCCTGAGAAAAACTTCCAGATACAGTACCTGTGCTTTGTGTATCGTTTTTTATTTTTACACCCTCTACCGAAATGGTATTTGTTGACACTGTACCTGATACCGAGTAGTTCATACACATGCCTATTTCAAAACAAATCAACATGGTTGTGTCTGACGATCCGTTATATACAGGGAAAGAAACATTAACAGCCTCCGTTAATTCGTAGAAGTCAACTGCCTTGATTGGATTTCCCCTTGAATCCGTAAGTACATTACCATTTTCATCTTTCATTTCAACTTCATGAGGATCTCTAATCGTGCCATCATCATCCTTCTCATCAAAACCGTACAAGTTATCACTATATCCGGGTCCTGTAATATAGAAGATATCAGAATAGTCCACACTTTCACCCTCAAAGATACTTTCCCACAGCGTACCCGTTTGGGTGTCAGAAACATATTTTCCAAAGGTCGCGGGAATTTGAGAAAGAGAAACGAAAATCAACAACAGTACAAGAATTGGAACGGTTATTCTTTTTTTTATAATATCCATATCAATCCACCTGTTCACAATCGAAGGTATAAGCAATAATGTCATTTTCTGCATCAATATTTTTTTGCGTATCTGATATTTTTTCGTAAGATATTGGCACGAAATACGTTACGGTGAAATTATGTGTTGCAGTGCCTACGGGAACATATCCGACGATTTCCAATTCGGTTCCGTCATCATTAGCCTCGACATTAACATTAACTCCAACGGGAGCAGTATAATACAGCCCCGGCATAGTAGTGTAAGATGCGCCACTGCTTGCCACAGCCGAATCACCGTTAATCGTCAGCTTACACGTTGTATCGGCAGGGCATTTAAAAGATGTGCGGCCGCCTTCAATCGTTGCGAGGGGCGCAATAGTTAAAACCAAAGTATATTTTCTGGCAACCTCTGCCTCCTCAAAACTGACCGTAAAGCCAACTTCTACTGCAAAATATTTTGTAGAACCAGAACTATCTGAAAAACAATTCTCAAATCCAGAAACAGTAGAAAGATCAATATCAAAAGAACTATCACAAGTCACCGTCCCCCCCGCAAACTTCGCCACCCTCGCGGAATCACTTCCCGTGGCGGTAGTAGAATACCGCGCGTAGAGGTTGCCCGTGAAATGCGTGGTCATGAGCATGACGCAAAGCAGC
>JAZQXS010000217.1:0-21361 GCA_045633025.1 Eubacteriales bacterium
CCCATGACGGACAAGGCTCGTCCCAGGGTGATGACGGTGATATCAATGGATTCCAGAATATGATTCATGGGAAAATAACCTCCGATGGTATTGGGACTCAATGGATCAGGCGCAGGTAGTGCGCTTCCTGCGGGTGTTCCAGACAGGCGCGCTCGTAGGCGCGGAGCTTGAAATCGGTGCCCACCTTGGAAAACGTATGGAAGGATAATCCGAATTCGCTCATGACGCGGGAAAACCAGAAGGGAACCGCGCCCGTAAACTTGACCTCCAGAAGGGTCGTCCCTTCGGTCAGAAGAGGGGAGCCGTACCGCCCGAGCTCCAGCCTCAGGTCATAGCGACGGGAAAGGATGTCGCTGTCCAGCGTGACGCGGAAGGAGGGATCCTCACGCCCGTGGAAGGCGGTTCGCAGATAGCTGATGTACACCCGCGGCTCCACCTTCTCGTGGGTACGGTAGTAATCGATCTCTCGGAGCACCTGCTCGTCAAGGTAGGAAAGTCCCGCGGGATGGATGCCGGTTTCCAAATAGGCTTCGGCATCCTGCAGACGCAATCTGGCGCGGCGCTTGGTGCCGACGCCGTTTTGCTTTTTTTTCAATTCAAGGAATATCTGCGTATCCGCCGCAGGCGTTCCGTAGCTGCGAAGCCGCAGTTTTTCCTTGTACGGAGGCAACGCTACCGAATGCCGGATGACGTGCTCGTCCGCGGCGTCGTAGTAGAGATTGCAGATCTCGTAGGGCTTGCCGTCCTTGTTGTGGCTGTCGTAGCTCATGTAGGGGGCGATACGCGCTTTGAATTCATCGACCCGCGCGGTGGGCAACGTGGTCTTTTTTTCCATTCTTTGAAACGTATTGACCATACTGCCTCCTTTCCTCTGCGGCGGGTTCTTCGATCGGGTCACAATCCCTTTTATTATAAAGCGAAACTGTGTCGTTCTCATGAACAAAAAACGAAAAAAATTCGAATTCACAGAATATTTACCAATCCGCTTCGAATTCTGCTTGCAGAAGGCCGCAGTCCCAACTTTTTCAACGGCTAATTGTCGGAATCCGATCCATACTATCCGTGAACCGCTTGAAATTTTTGAGAAAGGCGGGCACACTCCGTCTGCCGCTTGGCGGATGGGAAAGGAGATGTTTTCAGTGGAAAAAATCAAAAAAAGAGGGCGTTTCGAGCGAATTGTCCCGTTTATGCTGGCGGTATTGACAGTGGCGTTCTGGGCGCTGCCGACACAGGCCGCCGGGGGGATCGGGTGGTACTGTACCCGTACAAAGGACCATAGCCAGCCCGTAGCTGACCCACCCCTCCGCGAGGTGGAAGAGCACGGAGGATACTATATCGACCACAACCATACCCGGGCGAGCGCAGAGGACAAGGTGGTGTACCTGACCTTTGACGCAGGCTATGAAAACGGTAACGTGGCGAAGGTGCTGGATGCTTTGAAGGCAGAGGGAGTCACGGGGGCTTTCTTTATTCTGGGTCACGTGGCCGAAAAATATCCCGAGCTGGTACGCCGCATGGAGGCGGAGGGGCATCTCGTCTGCAACCACACGTACAGCCATCCGAACCTGTGCGGCGCATCCTCCGAGATCATCGAGGACGAGCTGACCCGTTTGGAAACAGCCTGTGAGGAGCAGGCGGGGGTTACGGTGGCCAAATATTTTCGCCCTCCCGAGGGGGCTTTCGATATTCCCTTGCTGGATACGGTTCGGAATTTGGGTTATAAAACCATTTTCTGGAGCTTTGCTTACGCCGATTGGGATAACGGAAAGCAACCGGATCCTGCGGCCGCCAAAAGCAAGATCCTGGAGAATGTCCACAACGGCGCCGTGATCCTGCTTCACCCGACCTCGGCTACCAATGCGGCGATCATGGGGGATGTGATCCGAGAGCTGAAATCCCAAGGCTATCGCTTTGGCAGTCTGGATGAGCTGACGAGAGGGGAATGAGTATGGCAGAACCTCATGGTAAGCAAGACTCAAACATGTCGCGCGGCGGACGTATCCTGTGGGTGACCGTAGCGGTCGTATTTCTCATGCTGGCATCGCTTGTCCTGTGGCTGTATATCCGAACCCGCGCGGAGGATGGATACGGCGTGGGACGCGTGGAGCATTCCTTGGGAGCCGGGGGAAATGAGGCATCCTCCGCGGAGGTGACTGCGCCCCGGGAGAGTACAGAGGAACTGCCGGCAGGGGTCGTTTCCACAGAGGCGGAAGCATCCGGAGAGACTCCGAAGGATGAGATCGTATACCACAGCCGCAGAAACGATCGGATGGAGATCGCCCTCTCCTTTGACGACGGCCCTCATCCCCGCCTGACGCCCATCATACTGGATATACTGGAGGAGTACGGGATCAAGGCCACCTTTTTCATGGTGGGGGAGAACGTGCAATACTATCCCGACGCGGCGAAGGCTGTTGTGGAGGCGGGGCACGAGCTGGGCAATCACACCTTTTCTCACCGCAAATTCAATCGGATGACCGAGCATGAGATGCGCAGTGAGATCTCATCCTGCGAGGACGCTATTTCCTCTATTTCCGAAACGCCCGTCCATTTCATCCGCCCGCCGGAGGGACAGATGAACGATACCATGCAACGGGTCATCGGAACGCTGGATTATCGCATCATTCTGTGGGACGTGGATACGAGAGACTGGGCGCACACACCGCCCGAGGAGATCAGCCGCCACATCCTGGACACGGTTCAAGCGGGCGATATCATTCTTATGCACGATTTCATCGGACACGATAGCCCGACTCCCGAGGCGCTGCGGATGGTGCTTCCGGAGCTTTTGGCGCGAGGGTACCGATTCGTCACGGTGGGAGAGCTTGTGGACGGCGCGTGAGGCGATGGCGGCGAACGCGAGGAAACGAAAGCGCGAAGAACACGGGGATACGGAGGGGCGATTTCGCGGATCCTTCCGATATCCCCGCTGTCAGAGGGCGCCACACGGCGCCGTTCATTTTATTTTGTAAACATTCTCTAAATTTTTTGACAATCGTGTTTTATTTTGTCTATATATATGTTATAATAATCTCTAATCCGCATGGTGTTTATGCAGAATACATGTGGAGAGCACTCCACGAAAGGCGGTTGTTAGATGAACGAGATTATAACGGTGTGTAAGAGCTTGTGGGAGAATTACATACTCTATCCTCTGTCGAATTTTTCCTTTGGTGATGCGCTGGATATTCTGTTTATAGCCGTCCTTTTGTACGGATTGTTTCTGTTTTTCAGCGAACGACGCGCCGGAAAGCTGGCAATCGGTCTTGTATTCGTGGTTTTGATCTACGGCTTCAGCGGCTTGACCGGAATGCGCGCCATTCATCAGCTTATCTCCTGGGTGGCTCCTTTCTTTATCATTCTGGTGGCTGTGATCTTTCAGCCCGAGATCCGCGACGTGCTGGAGCGGCTGGGTGACAGTCCCTTTGGCTTCCTCCGTAACCGTGACCAGGCGGATACCGCCAAGGTCATCAGCGAGGTGGTGGATGCCGCCTGCATGATCGCCCAGACCAATAAGGATGGCGCTCTCATCGTCATTGAGCGCTCCACCCCCTTGGGCGACTTTGTCAACCGAGGCCATAAGCTGGACGCAGAGGTTTCCAGCGGTCTGCTCCGCAATATTTTCGTGGACGCTACCCCCCTGCATGACGGCGCGGTCATCATCCGTAACAACCGCATTGCGGCGGCCTGCTGCGAGCTTCCCCTGACGTCTAACGAGGAAGTGGTTCGCGGCGTCGGCTCTCGGCACAGAGCGGCCGTGGGCATCACGGAGGTCAGCGATTGCGTGGTGGTGGTGGTCTCGGAGCAGAGACACGTCATCTCCATCGCCAATAACGGCTATCTGAAAAAGAACTACAACCAAAAGGCCGACGAGTTCCAAAACGAGGATCGCGCCAAGTCCATTCAGAAGGCTCTCCGTAAGGATCTGACCCGACTGCTCCGCGGTGACGTCCGCATCTTCACCGAGGATGAGGGAGACGAGGTGGAGCGCAGGAGCATTTTCCCCGAGATCCGCTTTACCTGGAGCTTTGGTTCTAAAAACGTCGTTTCCGAGCCCAAAAAGCCCGCCGCCAGCCGTGAGATGGGGAATCCATCCGCTAAGGGAAAAAAGAATCGGTACCGTATTTCCCGCGTATCCAACGATGCGGCCGCAAAGGATGCGGCTGAGTCGGATGCCCTTGAGGGTCGAAGCGAGAAAGCACCGAACGCGGATACAACGGAGCAACGCTGAATGCAGACGTATCTCGAGAAAGGATCAATCCTATGAATCAATATAAATTGCGAGAGGGAGAGAGCATCCGCAAGCCGACCGTCAAGCGCGACCGGATCGAGATCCGGGTTCCGGTTCTTTTGATTTGCCTCGCACTGGCGTTTCTGATCTGGCTTTACGTTGTCAGCTTCTCCAAAATCGACCCCACAGCCCCGCTGGAAGGCCCTCGGGAAACCGATCGGGAAAGCGCTGAAACCAATCTGGCGAGTCCCGATGCGCCCTGCGCTGATCAGCTTTCTTTCGAGGGCATGGAATTTGACGGGGGCGAAGCATGAGGGGGCGGATGCAGGACATGAGTATGCAGGATAACGCCCGAAAGAAACAACGCTGCCGCGGCGCCGTGATCGAGGGGATCTCGGTGCCGGTCGGTACGTCGGAGGCTGACGTATTGGCAAGGGCTGAGCAAAAAATGAAGCGGGGCGGCGTTTCTGTCGGATCGCTTCATTTTCGCCTTTATAAAAAGTCGGTGGACGCCCGAAAACGGGAGGATATCCGCTTGGTTTACTCGGTTTTGGCTACGGCAGAGGCGGAGCATCCCGGATTCACCGAGGAGCAATTGACCCGCCTGGGGCTGAAGGCCTACCAAACGACTTCCCTTGACTTGGAACGGGGAACAACGCCCCTCAACGCCCGCCCCTTGGTTGTAGGCATGGGCCCGGCCGGATTGTTCTGCGCGTACCTGCTGGCCAAGGAGGGATATGCGCCCATCCTTATTGATCGCGGAGATGCCGTTGCTGACCGTGTTCGCGCGGTGGAGGGTTTTTACCTCCAAGGACGGCTGGATACCGAATCCAATATCCAGTTCGGCGCCGGCGGCGCGGGAACCTTTTCGGACGGGAAGCTGTTGACACGTATCCACGATGCCAGGTGCGCCTACGTATTGGAAACCCTGCGTGATATGGGAGCTCCGACGGATATCACCATCCAGGCCAAGCCCCACGTGGGCACCGATGTTCTTCGCCGCGTGGTGCAGAATATGCTGGATGCCATAGCGGGCGCGGGCGGAGACGTCATATACCGTTGCCGTCTGGATGGATTTGACCGCCACCCGGATGGGAGCTTTACGGCGAAAACGACCCGAGGGGATATCCCCTGCGGTTTGATCGTTCTGGCGCCCGGACACAGCGCAAGAGATACCTACAAAATGCTTTTGGAAAAGGATCTTTTGCTGGAAGCCAAGCCCATATCGGTTGGGGTGCGCATTGAGCATTTGCGTCGTGATATGGATTCCATGCTGTACGGAGCTATGGCTGGGCATCCCGATCTGGGCGCGGCAGAATACCATCTGTCGGATACCAAGGGCGAGCGCGGGGTCTATACGTTCTGTATGTGCCCCGGCGGGGAGGTGGTAGCCGCCGCCTCTGAGGAGGAGACCGTTGTGGTCAACGGCATGAGCTGCCGCGCCCGTGACGGTGTCAATTCCAATGCCGCCATTGCGGTGTCGATCCGCACGACGGATTACGAGCCTGTGGACGGAAGCTTGGTTTTGGGCGCGATTGCCTACCAGCGCCGCATCGAGCGCGCCGCCTATCTGGCCGGCGGCTCGGATTACAGCGTGCCTGTCCAGACCGTCGGAGATTTTCTGGACGGAACGGGGGATAAAGCGCTGCGCGAGCCCACGCGGGTACTGCCTACCTATCGCGGCGGAGAGCATTGGCGTCTGGCGCCTGTGAATCGCACGTTGCCGGATTACGTGTGCGACTCCTTGCGCTACGGGTTGGCCTCCTTTAACCGCAAGGTGCATGGCTTTGCTATGCCTGAGGCCATTCTTTCGGCGGCTGAAACGCGCACGTCGGCGCCTGTCCGCATTCTGCGAGGCGGAGATTTTTGCGCCGTAGGACACCCCGGTATCTACCCCTGCGGGGAAGGAGCGGGATATGCGGGCGGCATTACCAGCGCCGCCGTAGACGGCATCAAGGTGGCGGAGGCTATCCTGGCGGTATACGCGCCGCGGACGTGAAGCCGTCTGAGATACCGATTTGTGATTTGATGATGAATACGTACGTCCATCTCCGGTCGGAGAACGAGCATCGGGGACGGAGGTACGGTGTGGTTCCCTCCGTAGGGGAGGGACGGCTTTTGCGTGAGCCGTGTATGAAAGGAATTTTCGTTTTGAAAGATACAGAAACCAAGCAACCCCTTGCGCGGGAGCGGATATGGACGCTCCTGTGCGACGCGGAGGATCCCGCCTATTGCGCCGCCGCGGAGGCTCTGTGCCGTGAGCTGAGAATCACTCCCCTGACCGCGCGCCTCCTTTGCAACCGAGGGTATACGACCGCAGAAGAGGCCGAGTTGTTCTTGCATAACGACGAGCGGATCTGGCATGATCCCATGCAGATGGCGGACATGGAGGCGGCTGTGGAGCGTGTGCTGAACGCCGTTCGCGAAGGAGAAAAAATCGCCATTTACGGAGACTACGATGTAGATGGCGTGACCTCGGTGACCTCGCTGTACTTGTACTTGACCGGGTTGGGCGCGGATGTGACCTGCTACATTCCCAACCGGTTGGGAGAAGGATACGGCATGTCGGTGGGAGCGGTGGATCAGCTTGCGGAGATGGGGATCACGCTCATTATCACGGTGGATACCGGTATTACGGCTCATACGGAAATCGCGCACGCCGCAACGCTGGGGGTGGATACCGTGGTTACCGACCACCATGAATGCCACGCGGAGATCCCCCTTTGCACGGCTGTGATCAATCCCCACCGCCCCGACTGCCCCTATCCCTTCAAGGAACTGGCCGGTGTGGGCGTGGTGTTTAAATTCATGTGCGCCTGCGAGGCGATCCGCATCGGATGCACGGCTGAGGAAGCGCTTGCGATCATCAGCCGCCAGATGATCGACCTGGTCGCGATCGGGACCATCGCAGACGTCATGCCTTTGATCGATGAGAATCGCTTCATTGTATCACGAGGCTTGACCATGCTGGATCATACCGAACGGCTGGGCTTGGTCGCTCTTTTGGAGGCTATTTCCGGAAGCGGGAACAGCCGCTCTGTCGCGACGGTGGCCGCGCCTGCGAAAAAGCCCCGCCGCAAGGTGAATTCCGGATTGGTGGGCTTTGGTATAGCTCCCCGCATCAATGCGGCCGGGCGCATCGCCCACGCCATGAAGGCGGTGGATCTGCTTTTGGCTGATACGGCCGAACGGGCGGAGGCGCTGGCCGAGGAGCTTTGCGAGATCAACGCCCAGCGTCAGACCGAGGAGAACAGCATTGCTGAGCAGGCCTACGCCATGATCGAGGCACAGCTCTCGGATGCCGCCGCCCGCAACCTTCCGCCTCCGAGCGTGATCGTGCTGGAGGAGGATGGCTGGATGCAGGGCATTGTGGGGATCGTAGCGTCCCGCATTACCGAAAAGTACGGACTCCCCTCCATTTTGATCTCCTTTGAAGGCGCTGTAACCGACGAGCCCTCGCCCTACGATGTCGGCAAGGGCTCCGGACGCAGTGTCAAGGGCTTGAATCTGGTGGAGGCGCTGACGGATTCCAAGGATTTGCTGATCCGATTCGGCGGTCACGAATTGGCGGCGGGCTTGACCATTCGCCGCGCGGATATTCCCGATTTCCGCGAGCGGATCAACGCGTATGCCACCGACCGCTTGACCGAGGATATGACGGCCGTTCGCTTTGAGGCGGATTGCGAGGCGGAGATGGCCGATCTGACCATGCAGCTTGCAGAAGAGCTGGAGCAACTGGAGCCCTTTGGCGTAGGGAACCAAACACCGCTGTTTATTCTGCGGGATGCTGTGATACAAAAGGTCATCCCACTGGGGGCGGGAAAGCACACCAAGCTCATGATCTACCGGGACGGCCAGATCTTACAGGCCATCTGGTTCAGTAAATCCACGGCCGCCCTGCCCTTTGTGGCGGGGGATACGGTGGACGTACTGTTCCAGCTTAACATCAACGACTACCAAGGGGTTCGCAGTCTCCAGCTTATCGTGCAGGATATGCGGGTATCCGAGCATTACGCCGACGCGCAACGCCGCCGGGAGACCCGATTGGCTGAGGTGTTGGCCGGCGCGCCCATTCGCCCCGACGAAGGCTTGGTTCCTACCCGCGAGGAGATCGCCGGCGTATTCACGGTCCTGCGTAGCGATGCCCGCTTGGGAAACCGTACGATCAGCGAACGAAACCTGCTGGAGCGCGCCGGACGGGGCGGCTCGCGGGACTCTCTGGGCTTGATCAAGCTGCGATTGATCATCCGAATTCTCAATGAGATGGGGGTATGCCGCATCCGGGATCTGCGCGACGGAATCTACATCTTCGAAGTCAACTTCGCATCCCCGAAAACCAGCATTGAGGCATCGCCTCTCCTGCGCCGTCTGCGGGAACAGGCCGGGATGTGACCGGACATTACCCTCGATCGACTCACCATTCTATCCCGAAAGGATCGCTTATGGAAAAAAATATTCATGTCGGAATCGACCGACTTTTGGAAATCCTCCGCGCAACCGGAAAACGGTATGACCTGGATAAGATCCAGGCCGCCTATGACTATGCGGCAGGTCTGCATGAAGGTCAATTCCGCGTCAGCGGAGATGCGTACATTACCCACCCCATTGCTGTGGCCGAGATCGTCGCCGGTCTGGAGCTGGATACCGACTCCATCTGCGCGGCGCTTCTCCACGACACGGTGGAGGATTGCAGCGATAAAACCAACTGCCAGGAGATCACCAAGCGCTTCGGCGCGGACGTGGCCATGCTGGTCGAGGGCTTGACCAAGCTGGTGGCGCTCCAGATCGATGACAAGGAGGAGGCGCACATTGAGAACCTCCGTAAGATGCTGTTGGCTATGTCCAAGGACGTGCGGGTTATCTTCATCAAGCTGTGCGACCGACTCCACAATATGCGGACGCTGGAGGCAAAGCCCGATCATAAGCGCCGTATTACAGCGCTGGAAACCATGCAGGTCTACGCGCCCCTGGCGCATCGGCTTGGTATGCAGAAGATCAAGCAGGAGCTGGAGAATCTGGGTATGCAATACCTGGATCCCATTGGCTATGCCGAGGTCAAGGATGAGATCGAGCGCAAGTACGGTATGAGCGTAGGCTTCATCGAGAATATCCGGGGGATCGTTTCGGATAAGCTGAACGAGAACGGGATCAAGTTCCACCTGGAGGGGCGTATCAAAACAGCCTACTCCATCTATCGAAAGATGTTCAAGCAGAATAAGGCGTTTGATGAAATCTATGATTTCTACGCCATGCGCGTCATCGTGGACACCGAGCTGGAATGCTATACGGTGCTGGGTATCATCCACGAGATGTTCAACTCCATCCCCGGCCGCTTCAAGGATTACATTTCGATCCCCAAGCCCAATATGTATCGCTCCCTGCACACCACCGTTATCGGACGGGACGGTATCCCCTTTGAGGTGCAGATCCGTACCTGGGAAATGCATCATATCGCAGAATACGGTGTGGCCGCGCACTGGAAATACAAATCGGGCGCGACCTCTCAGGCCGACCTGGATCAGAAGCTGGAGTGGATCTCCCGCCTGATTGAGACGGAGGACGGAACCCGCGACCCCGAGGAGTTCATGACCGCGCTCAAGATCGACATTTTCCACGACGAGGTATTTGTCTTCACGCCCAAGGGGGATGTGCGCGCTCTGCCTCAAGGCTCCACGGTCGTTGATTTTGCCTACGCCATTCACTCGGAGGTGGGCAATAAGATGATGGGCGCTAAGATCAACGGAAACATCGTGCCCATTGACCGCGTGCTGGAGAACGGTGAGATCGTAGAGATCCTCACCTCCGCGGCCTCCAAGGGTCCCAGCCGCGATTGGCTGAATATCGTCAAGACCAGTGAGGCGCGCAATAAGATCCGCCAGTGGTTCAAGCGGGAAAAACGGGCGGATAATATCGTGGTGGGTAAGGCCGCGATCGACGCCGAGATCAAAAAGATATCGCCTCGGTTGACGGAGACGAAGCGCGCCGAGATCATGGCGAACGTGTCCGCCAAGATGGGCTACGCGACGGTGGATGATCTGTATAATTCCATCGGCTACGGTGAGCTTCCGTTGGCAAAGCCCATGCGCCGTGTGAAGGATGAGATCGAGGCTATCATGCCTTCCGAGACGCCGGAGGAGGTCAATGCTACCAAGATGTCCGCTGAGGACGTCCAGCAGGTGGCGACTGCGGCCAGACCCCATAATCTCAAGCATAACAGCGGGATCGTGGTGGATGGCGCCGAGGGCTGCGCCGTGAAGTTCGCCAAGTGCTGTAATCCTCTGCCCGGCGACGAGGTGGTAGGATTTGTAACCAAGGGCTACGGTATCTCCATCCATAAGCAGGATTGTCCAAACGTCTTGCAGGGACGAAACAATCCCGACATGGCGGATCGCTGGAAGGTAGCCCATTGGGAGGGGGGCGGCAACGAATCCTCCAAGAGCGTCTACGAGGCGCTGTTGCAGATCCACACGCTGGATACCGTGGGCGTTTTGGCCGATATTACGGTCGCTCTGGCGGATATGAAGGTCTCCATCCTCCATATCAACTCTCAAAAGGCCGGTGCGGATCGAGTGATCATCAATCTCAAGATAAGCTGTAAAAACGTGGAGCACTACAACTCCATCGTCTCCAGACTCCGCTCCCTCAAGAACATTCTGGACGTGACCAGAGGATTTTCGTAAGGAGGAACGCGGAGAGCGTGCCACAGACGGCCTAAACCCTTTTTGAAAACCTCCTCGCAAGCTCGGGGCAACTTCGCCTGCGGCGAAGATTGCGAAGGGTTTAGGAATCCCAAAAACTTTAAAAATAAGGATTCACAGAATATGAAAGCAGTCATACAACGAGTCAGCTCGGCAAAGGTCGAGGTTGACGGGGAGCTGATCGGCTCCTGCGGGCACGGTCTGCTCATTCTCCTCGGCGTTGCCGAGGGGGACACCGAGGCAGATCTGGATCGGGTATTGCAAAAGATCGTCAAGCTTCGCATCTTCTCGGATGAAAATGGGAAAATGAATCGATCGGTGCAGGATATCGACGGTGAGATGCTGGTGATCTCCCAGTTTACGCTGTTGGCCAATTACAAGCACGGAAACCGCCCCGATTATATGGGCGCCGCCGCTCCCGCGGAGGCCAACCGTCTCTACGAACTGTTCATTGAGAAAGCCAAGAGCTTTGTCCGTCACGTGGGACACGGCACGTTCGGCGCGGATATGCAGGTCTCTCTGTGCAACGATGGCCCTGTGACCATTGTCATGGAGAGCGACGTTTTGAAGCCGGCAGGAAAATAATCAAATTTTAGGAATAAATCGGAGAATATTATGAGACTCTATATAGAAGGCTCCGTCAATAAATACTACATACAGACCCTCTGTATGATCTTTTTCCCGGGCTCGAAATTTTCGGACGATGAACCCGTCGTGGAGGACACACCGGAAATGTGGGTGTCCATGACCAAATCGCCCGAAGCCGGCGTGGATGTGAACGCGAGGCTGACCTACCGAGGTCAGTCTGCCGAGGCGGCGCGCCACTACGATTATCGGGATGGCTATACCAAGGAGAGACTCGAAAAGATCGCCATCGGCGATGCGGTCACCTCGGTTTGCGAGGAGGTCATGGGCTACCGTTCCTCTTGGGGGATGCTTACGGGTGTTCGCCCCTCTAAGGTGGCTACCGAGCTCCTTCAGAAGGGAATGAGCAAGACCCGCATCCGCAAGGAATTGACCACGGACTATTTCGTGATCCCCAAAAAGGCCGCTTTGGCCACCGACGTGGCCATTAACGAGGCGCGCCTGGTGGGAACGCCCCACAAAAAGGATTGCTCGGTCTACGTGTCCATTCCGTTTTGCCCGACTCGCTGCGCGTATTGCTCCTTTGTATCCTATACCTCCAAGCGTCTCCTGTCCCTCATTCCCGATTACCTGGTTCGCTTGGTCAAGGATCTGGAGGGAACCTTCGAGACCATTGCAAAGCTGGGGCTTCGCGTTCGCACCATCTACATCGGCGGCGGTACGCCCACCATTCTGGATGCAGGACAGCTTGAATACCTGCTGGGCGCGATCGAGCGGATGACCGACGTGCGCGCGCTGGAGGAGTATACGCTGGAGGCAGGACGCCCCGATACCATTGATGCCGATAAGCTGGCCGTCGCGCGCCACTTTGGCGTAGGGCGCATCAGTGTCAACCCCCAAACGCTGTGCGACGACGTGCTTCGTCACGTGGGACGGGCACACGACAGCGAAATGTTCTATAAGGCCTATGAGATCGCGCGAGCCTCGGGGATCCCCGTCATCAATACCGACCTCATCGCCGGTCTGCCGGGAGACAACTTCAAGACCTTCTCGGCATCCTTCGATAAGATCCTGGGATTGCGCCCCGAGAACATCACGGTACATACCTTTTGTGTGAAAAAATCCGCCGAGCTTCGTCAGACAGGAGCCGATATCTACTCCATGCGGGGCGGGGATACGGGAAAATGCGTGGATTATTCGCAGATCCAGTGCACACATGAGGGGTATATCCCGTATTATATGTACAGACAGAAAAATACCGTCGGAAACTTTGAAAACGTAGGCTTTGCCCTGCCCGGCTATGAGGGCCTCTATAACATCTATATGATGGAAGAGGTTCATTCCATATTTGCCGCCGGCGCGGGGGCTGTGACCAAGCTGGTTGATTACGCGCCCGTGGACGGATCTCCGCGCTACATTGAGCGTATGTTCAATCCGAAATATCCCTATGAATATTTGGACGAGGCCGGCGCCGCTTCCATGCAGGAAAAGCTCACTCGGGCAGAAGACTTCTACCGGGAGCGCGGCATACTGAATTCGTAAGGCTTCGGTCGATCCGGCGCAGTATCCGAACCGTATACGTTCCGCGGTAGTTGTTCTCACTCCCAAGAAAGGAGATCATACCATGAAAAAATTCGTATCAACTGCTCCGATCCGTCTTCCGCTGACCTTTGCTTCTCCCGAGGAGGGAATCGCATTGGTCAAACGCAACGAGCGTGAGGTGGATGAGCGCTTGACTAACTGTGCCGCGGCCATCAGCGCGGATTGCGTGGCTCATGGCGTGCGGGTCATTCGCCTGTCGGGGCCGACCTGCGTAGGAAAGACGACTGCCGCCCATAAGCTCACGGAGGCCTTGGAGGCTGTCGGACGGGTGGTGCATCCCATCTCCATCGACGATTTCTTTTACGGCCGTGATGTGCTCCATCAAATGGCCGCCGAGCGGGGGGATCAGACCTTAGATTACGATTCGGTCAAGACCATTGACCTGCAGGCTCTTCGCGTGTGTGTGCAGGAGCTTATGGAGCGGGGAAGCACACGGATTCCCGTGTTCGATTTCAAAACCGGATACAGAGAGGGCTATCGGGATCTGACTATCCCTCAGGGGGAGGAGCCGATATTCTTGTTCGAGGGCATCCAAGCGGTCTATCCCGAGGTCGCGGCTCTGTTTGAGGGGATTTCCGACCGCAGCTTGTTTATCAACGTCATGAAGGATACGATCCTGTATGATCAAGAAGGGAACGAGCGGGTATTTACACCGGAACGCATTCGCCTTCTGCGCCGTCTGGTGCGGGATGAGGCCAAGCGGGGAAGCTCTCCTGATTTCACGCTGACTCTCTGGCGCAGTGTGCGGGAAAACGAGGTGAACGCGATCCTGCCTCACGCGGATGGATGTGACTACGGAATCGACTCGAATATGGCCTTTGATATTCATATACTCGCGCCGCATCTCCGCCGCATTTTCCGCGAACAGCCCTGCGACGGCGACGAGGTCGCCATGCAGGAGGCTATCCTGTCCTCCCTTGAGGGGGTGGAGGGGATCTCGGACGAGTGCCTGGATCAAAATTCCCTCTACCATGAGTTCATTCCGCTAAAATAGAAATAATTTGATTTTCGCGCACATACCATAAAGCAAATGCTTTTTACGAGGTATGTGAATGAATCTCAACACCCGCCCCCAGCGCCCCTCCTTTTTATCGGGGGTCAGTATCCTGACGATATCCGCTGTTCTGGTCAAGATCATCGGCCTTTTGTATCGCATTCCCATGCTGAATCTGCTGGGAACCGAAGGTATGGGTTACTTTAACACCGCCTACGAGCTGTACGCGTTCTTTTGCGTCATCTCTACGGCGGGATTGCCCGTAGCTATGTCGGTGCTCATTTCGACTTTGGAAGCCGCCGGACGCAGGGAGGATACGGAACGAGTCTATCGGGTGGCGCTTGGATTATTTGCGATCATTGGCGGAGTCGGAACCTCCCTGCTGTGGGGGCTGTCCAAGCCCTTTGCAAGCCTGCTCGGAAATCCCGGGGCGGCGGTCTGTATGCGGGCGGTGGCGCCTACGGTGCTTCTCGTCTGCCTCTCCTCCGCCTTTCGAGGTTACTTTCAGGGACACCGCAATATGCTTCCCACGGCGCTGTCTCAGGTGATCGAGGCGGGGGGCAAGCTGTTTTTGGGCTTGGCATTCGCCGGCTATGCGCGGAGAACGGGAGCAGACTTGGCTACCACGGCCGCCTATGCGATCCTGGGTCTGACGGTGGGAACCGGCGTATCCATGGTCTACCTGTTGATTCATAAACGAATGGCACGGCGCCGAGAGACCGGAATAGCCGACGGCTCCTTAAGCCCTGCGAAGAAGGGGAAGGATTCCATTCTCCGTCCTTTGTTGGCCACCGCCGTGCCCGTGACGCTGAGCGCGGGGGTGATCAGCCTGACCAAATGCGTCGATCTGGGCATCATCCTTCGGCGATTGCAGACGGTGGGATACACCGCCGCTGAGGCGAACGCCCTGTATGGCTGTTATTCGACGCTGGCGGTTCCTGTGTTCAATATCATCCCCTCCTTGACCACTTCGGTGGCGCTGTCTGCTGTTCCGGCGCTGTCGGCGGCCTTGCAGAAGGGACGCGAGGGGGAGGCTGAGCTTCGAAAAACTGCCGCATCAGCCCTGCGATTGACCATGCTGGCGGCGATCCCCGCATCGGTTGGCGTGGCGGTGTACGCCGCGGATATCCTGCAGCTTTTGTTTTCAGGACAACCGGATGCTGTCGCTACGGCCGCTCCGTGGCTGTCCTGCTTGGGGCTTTCCATTCCGGCCGCCTGCTTGATCACGGTTACGGGCGCGATGCTGCAAGCCGCCGGAAAAGCCAATCGCCCTGTGATCTCCATGATGGCGGGGGTGGCCTGTAAGGTCGTTTTGGCATATTTTTTATTGGGAACGGAGAAATGGGGCATGATGGGCGTTCCCGTCAGCTCTCTTGTCTGCGATACGGTGATCGTGCTGGTCAACCTATGCTTTGTGGCGCGCCATGCGCCGGCTATGCTGCCCACGTTCAAGGAAAATCTGACTTGCTTCGGAATTCCCGCGCTCCTGTCCATAGGCGCCGTGGCGGTCGTGAGGCTTTTACGCAGTTTGCTTGGTTGGGAGGCGGTGACCCCGCTCCACACGCTATGTACGGTGATCTGCGTGGCCTGTCTCTATGGGGCGGGGCTGTTGGTCGTCTACGGACGGTCATTGCGCGAGCGACGTCCCGCTCTTTCGGGACGGCCGGAAATATAATACACATAATGAAAAAGGAATCAGATCATGAATAAACTGACCAAAGAACAGCGCGACGAAAAGGTTCGCGGTCTTCTTGAAAAAAACACCGGATATACCTTCGACGATTTGGTGACCGTTGTTGAGATCCTGCGGAGCGAGGGGGGCTGTCCCTGGGATATGGAGCAGGATCATAAGAGCATCCGCAACGACTTCATTGAGGAAACCTATGAGGTCATTGAGGCGATCGACACCGAGGATCCCGTACTCCTGCGGGAAGAGCTGGGCGACGTACTGTTGCAGGTGGTATTCCACGCCCGCATCGAGCAGGAGCAGGACGTGTTCGGCATGGATGAG
Source organism: Eubacteriales bacterium (assembly GCA_045633025.1). Taxonomy (GTDB): domain Bacteria; phylum Bacillota; class Clostridia; order Oscillospirales; family CAG-272; genus CAMEON01. The sequence continues at coordinate 16,122 of JAZQXS010000217.1, forward strand.
GTTTCCAATGACATCTGCGCTAAGCTCATCCATCGCCACCCCCACGTGTTCGGAACCGTGGAGGTAGCCAATTCCGCCGAGGTGCTCAAGAACTGGGACGCCATCAAGGGCGAGGAAAAGCAGCGGGTTACCATGACGGATAAGCTCCGCGCCATCCCTCCCATGTACCCCGCGCTCATGCGGGCGCAGAAGGTGGGGAAAAAGGCCGCCTGCTTCGATTTCGGGAGCGCGGAGGAGGTCTACCGCAAGCTGGACGAGGAGATCGCGGAGGTGAAGGCCGCCGCCGCATCGGGGGATCCATCCGCTGTGGAGGAGGAGCTGGGCGATCTGCTCCTGACCGTCACCAGCCTCGCGCGCAAGCTGGGCGTCAAGTCCGAGGAAGCGCTGTTCCACGCGACGAATAAATTCATTGACCGCTTCGAGCAGGTGGAGCGCGCTGTAACAGAGCAGGGAAAGGATATGGAAACCCTGTCGATGGCCGAGCTGGATGCCATCTGGGATTCCATCAAGCATAAGGCATGATGGAGTCCGTATCCATTCCGTTGCATGCATCGGTTACGCTTCACCATACGCGGGATACTCGTTTCAAAACGGCGCGGTTGAGTTTGTTTACGATCCTGCCCGCCACGCGGGATGAGTCTCCCCTGACAACGCTTCTGTTCGGGATCCTGCGGCGGGGAAGTCAGCATTATCAGCGGCTCTCCCTGCTCAATCGGCGATTGGACGAGCTCTACGGAACGACCTTGACCATCCGTAATTACCTGCACGGAGACGCTCACGTGGTCTGCTATACCGCAGAGATGCCCGAGCAGGATTTCTTGCCGGATGCTGACGCGGATATGGATATCCTGGGGGGAGTCATGGAGCTGCTCGCGGACATGATCCTGCGTCCGCTTCTGGATGAAGACGGAACTCTTCGAGCTGATGCGGTGGAAAAGGAGAAGCAATCCCTCATGGACAGCCTGCGCTCCTTGAAAAACGATACCCGCGCGTATGCAGGCAACCGCTTGCGAGAGATCATGTGCGAGGGCGAGCCCTACGGCTTGTCCATCGGAGGCACGGTGGAGCAGGTGGCGGCGATGACCGCAGAGGAGGTCACCGCCTGCTATCGACGACTCCTTGCGCGCGTTCGTATGGAGGTGTTCTATACGGGAAGAGCCTCTGTCGATGAGGTACGGAACGCATGGAACCGCCTGTTTGGCAAGTGGTCGCCTCAAACGCCCCCGACAATACCGGCTGTTCGCCATCTGCCTCCCGCCACGACGCGGACGGTTATCGAGGATATGGCGGTCAGTCAGGGAAAGCTCTGCATGGGATGGGCCTGTGGAGAAGACTATACCACGCTGCGCCATGACCCCGATGCCTTGGCGGCCTACGCCGTCTGCAACGAGCTCTTCGGGGTGATGCAGAGCTCTCTGCTGTTCCGCCATGTGCGTGAGGAGCTGGGGCTTTGCTACTTTTGCGACGCGGCGCTGGATATGACCAAGGGCATTTTGTGGGTATCCTGCGGGATCCGCTCCGACCATCGGATGCAAGCGGAAGAGGCGATCCGCCGCCAGCTTTCCGACCTGGCGGACGGTCGGATCGATCCGGCCGACGTGGAGTTGGCGAAGCTGTCTCTTTTGAACAGCTACCGTCAGATCGAGGATAGCCAGGCCTCCATGGAGGCGTTTTCCTTTGGCCGACTCATGAACGGAACGATGGATCGACCCGAGGAGGAGATGGCGCGCATCCGCGCCGTTACACCCGATGACGTTTCGCGGGTGGCCAAAACCTTCCGACCGGATACGGTATTTTTTCTGAACGGAACCGGCGGGGAAGAGGAGGAATGCGATGACTGAATGGACGCTTCATACTTGTCCCAAGCTGGAGGAGCGATACTATGAGCTTTTCCATGAAAGCGGCCTGCGCGTCCTCCTCTCTCCCAAGGAGCTGTCTGCGGTTTATGCCACGATCGGGATTGGATACGGCTCCCGCGACCGTTTTTCGGGGGGAGCTCTTCCCATGGGAATCGCGCATTTCTTGGAGCATAAAATGTTTGAGCGGCCGGGGGGAGAGACGTGGGAGGATGTTTTCTCCGCCTTGGGGGCGGAAGTAAATGCATACACCTCCGACGATCATACGGCCTATATGTTTTCGGCGACCGACCACGTCCCCGAAGCGCTTACGGCCTTGATCCGTATGGTTACCGAGCTGTCGGTTACGGCCGCGTCCGTTTCCAGAGAGCGCGCGATCATTGCGGAGGAGATCCGCATGAATGCAGATGACCCCTGGGAGGTCTGCTACGCCAATATGCTGAAAGGACTCTACGCGCCGGTGAAAAAGGGAGGTAACCTTGTCCGCGAGGAAATTTGCGGGACGGAGGCTTCGATCCGCCGTATTACCCCCACGGCGCTGGCCAAAGCGCACGGCCGCTTTTACCATCCCGACAATATGGTGCTGGCTATATCGGGACGCATCACCCCGGAGGAAGTTCTGGCGGCTGTGGATACGGCGTTTGAAGCACAGAAGCTTCGGAAACCGGCCGGGAAGGCGGCTTTGGCTAAGCGCTCCTTTAGAGATCCTTCGTGTGTATACAAATCCCGCATATCCGAGACCATGGACACGGCAAAGCCTCTGTTCTCCATTGGTATCAAGATTTCCGAGCCTCCAACCGATCCGATGGAGTCTGTGAGGCTGGAGCGCCGGATGACCGTCCTCTCGGAAATGCTGTTTTCCCGCTCGGGGGATTTCTATGACCATCTGTTTGAAAATTGCTTGATCAGCCCCGGAATGGCCTACGGCTCCTCTCTCGGGCGTCCTTCTTTGGGAAGCGCTTCGGCGGACGGCTACGGTTATTTCTATCTGTCGGGTGAATGCGACGATCCCGAGGCGGTTTACGCCGCGTTTTCAAAGCATATGGCGGAGCTGCACCGCCGCGGATTGGATATTTCGGCATTCGAGCGCGCCAAACGTACCCTGTATGCAGATTTTGTCTATGGCTTTGATTCTACCGAGGGGATCGCATCCTCTCTTATGACCACGGCGATGGACGGCGTGGGGCTGTACGAGCTTATGGAGCTGGATTCCAAGATGACCTTCGAGGATGTGACAAGACTGTTCGAGCAGGTTTTTTTGCCTACGCAGTATACCCTATCGACCGTCGTTCCGTCGAAGAAGGAATCAGAGTGAAGAATCGTCCTTCACCATGTTCAAGAAAGGAAGCTTTCGCTGACGAAAGCTATGGTCAAATCTATGAGTACAACAGTTTCTTTTCCCGGCATCGGTATTGAGGAATTTTCCTTTGACCGTGTCGCGTTTGAGATTTTCGGTAAGCCCATCTACTGGTACGGCGTCTTCATCATGCTGGGCATTCTGGCCGCCTTTACCCACGCCTATCTGCGGTGTAAGCAGGAGGGGATCAAAACCGACGATATCCTGGACGTGGGTATTTTTACCGTGATCTTTGGCGTCATCGGCGCGCGCCTGTATTACGTACTGACAACACTCAAAACGCATAGCTATGACAGCTTCATCGACGTCATTGCCGTGTGGGAGGGCGGACTGGCTATCTACGGCGGGATTATCGCCGGCGCGACGGCCGTGGTGCTGACTGCCCTGTACAAGAAGATCAATCCGCTGAAGGTGGCTGACACCATAGCCCCCGGTGTGGGTCTGGCGCAGGCGATTGGCCGCTGGGGCAATTTCATGAACGGCGAGGCTTACGGATACGAGGTGGCCGAGGGGAGCATCCTGTACCCCTTCCGCATGGGGCTGATCTCGGATTATACCGACGACGTGATGAAGTACTATCATCCCACGTTTCTGTACGAATCCCTTTGGAATCTGGTGGGCTTTACCATCATCACGCTTCTCTACCGTAAAAAGAAATTCAACGGTCAGATCACGCTCATGTACTTTGCTTGGTACGGATTCGGGCGGATGTTCATTGAAGGACTTCGCACAGACAGCCTCTACGTCGGCCCCTTCCGCATTTCTCAGCTGATCGGCGCTCTGTGCTTCCTTGCGGGCTCGGCGCTTCTGATCGCGGGCTTTGTCCTGTCTCGGAAGGGAAAGCTTGAGCGGTGGCTGAAGGTGGAGTGGCACTCGGAAGAAGCGGCCTCGTTCGTGACCGCGCCCGCTTCGGAGGAGACACCCGTTTCTCCTGCTGAGGAGCGGGAAGAAGCCGAGTGTGCGGAGAATCCCGATGGGGATCAGACGTGAAGCATCATCACACAGACAGAAAATCAAAGGAGAAATTTGTATGGCAAACATCATTGACGGAAAAGCAATTTCTGCGGCAGTTCGCGCGGAGATCAAGGAAAACACAAAAAAATTCATTGAAAAAACCGGTGTAACGCCCGGGCTGGCGGTGATCATCGTGGGAAGCGACCCCGCCTCTCAGGTATACGTTCGCAACAAGCGCCGCGCCTGCGAGGAGGTAGGCTTCTACTCCGAGGCGTATGAGCTTCCCGAGGCTACGACTCAGGCCGAGCTGGAGGCGTTGGTGGACAAGCTGAATGCCGATCCCCATATCCACGGCATCCTCTGTCAGCTTCCTCTGCCGAAGCATCTGGATGAGGAATCCATTCTGCTTCGCATTGACCCCAAGAAGGATGTGGACGCGTTCCACCCCTACAATGTCGGTCGCATCATGATCGGAAACCAGAAATTCCTCCCCTGCACGCCCGCCGGCGTTATGGAGCTCATTCGCCGTTCGGGCATCGATTGCACCGGTAAGGAGTGCGTAGTGGTGGGACGCTCCAACATTGTGGGCAAGCCCATGGCCATGCTCCTGTTGCAGGCAAACGGAACGGTTACCATCTGTCACAGCCGTACCCGCGATCTGGCCGAGGTTACGCGCAGAGCCGATATTCTGGTGGTGGCCATCGGTAAGGCGGATTTCATTACGGGTGATATGGTTCAGGAGGGCGCCGTGGTCATCGACGTCGGTATGAACCGCCGTGCGGACGGCAAGCTCACCGGTGACGTGGATTACGCGTCCGTCGCGCCTAAGGCATCCTACATCACGCCCGTGCCCGGCGGCGTTGGCCCTATGACCATTACAATGCTCATGCAGAACACACTGACGGCGGCTATGGAGTCGGTTCAGCTTTGACAGGAGACAGGCATGGCAAAGATTACCGTTTGGCATATTCAGACAGAGGATGCCGCGCACACCGTGACATACTCGCTCAACAAGGTCACAGGACGCATCACATTTACCCTGGATGGCGATGAATATACCCTGTCCGCGGGGC
>JAZQXS010000218.1:0-2226 GCA_045633025.1 Eubacteriales bacterium
CCCCGTACCCCAATTCTGCATTCTGCATTCTGCATTTTCCCGCGCGGCGGGAGCAAGCCCCCGCCCTACCGAGGCCACCTCGTACCCCTAATTCTGCATTCTGCATTTTGCATTTTGCATTTTGCATTTTCCCGCGCGGCGGGAGCAAGCCCCCGCCCTACCGAGGTTACCCCGTACCCCAATTCTGCATTTTGATAAATCACATTTTTGGGGACCATTGCACGGAACCTGCGCTGTGGGTTCCGGGCTCACAAAAGTTTTTAATTTGTCCATGCTTCGCGTCTTGAAGGCTTTTGCGAGCGAGATATACATATCTGAAACGGGATTTCAGACGAAAGGAATTACGTATGAAACTGATTGTTGATTGCATGGGCGGCGATAAAGCCCCCTTAGAGATGCTCAAAGGCGTTGTCAGCGCCAAGGCCGAGCTCGGCGGGGAGTACCTGCTGGTCGGCCACAAGACACAGCTCGAAGCGCTGGCCAAGGAGAACGGCCTGGATCTGTCGGGCTTTGAGATCCTGCACGCCGAAACGGTCGTGACCATGGAGGACGAGGCCATGGCCTTCCGCGAGAAGAAGGACTCCTCCATGACCATGGCGCTCAAGGCTCTGGCCGACGGCGCGGGCGACGCTATGGTGAGCTGTGGCAACACCGGCGCCCTGTTCGCCGGCGCCTCCCTGACCGTCCGCCGTATCCGCGGGGTACAGCGCGCCGCGCTGGCCACCGTTCTGCCCTTTCAGCCCCCTGTTCTCTTGCTGGATTGCGGCGCCAACGTGGTCGTTCAGCCGAACTTCCTCGTGCAGTTCGCCACCATGGGCTCTGCCTACATGAAGGCGCTCTACGGCATGGAAAAGCCCCGCGTGGGTCTGCTCAACAACGGCACCGAGGAGCACAAGGGTACGCCCCTTCAGACCGAGGCGTATCAGCTCCTCAAAAATTGCCCCGATATCCACTTCGTGGGCAACGTGGAGAGCAATGCCGTTCCCTTTGACGTCTGCGACGTGCTGGTGACCGACGGCTTTTCGGGGAACGTTTTCCTGAAATCGCTGGAGGGCATGGGCAAGCTGGTCATGACCCGCATGAAGGGCATCTTCTACGCCACCCCTCTGACCAAGCTGGCCGCGCTGACCGTGAAGAAGCCCTTTACGCAGTTCAAAAAGGATTTCGACGTCAAGGAGCACGGCGGCTCTCCCATTCTGGGTCTCCGCAAGCCCGTCATCAAGGCGCACGGTTCCTCGGATGCCAAGGCCTTCAAGTCGGCGATCCGACAGGCCATCCGCTTCGCCGAGTCGGGCGCGACCCAGACCATCGAGACGCTGCTGGGGGATGAAACCGCCCCGGGGAAGGAGTAAGCCATGCCCCGCGAGCATGACATGACCGTGTCCCGCGACCGCGCCGCCGCTTTTGCGCGGTTGGAGGCGGCCATCGGGTATAATTTCAAGGATCGCACCCTCCTCCGCCGCGCCATGACCCACTCATCCCACTCCAACGAGACGGGGGAGCGCAACCACCATCTGCTCTGCAACGAGCGGCTGGAATTTTTAGGAGACAGCGTGCTGTCCATCGTGGTCAGCCGCTACCTGTTCACTGCCTATCCGCAGGAGGGGGAGGGAACCCTCACCAATATGCGGAAGGATGTGGTCTGCGCCGAGGCGCTGGCTCGCTACGCCCGCCGCATCGGGATCCGCGATTGCCTCTACCTCGGCAACGGCGAGGAGCTTTCGGGCGGTCGGGACAAGGAGAACATTCTGGCGGACGCCTTTGAGGCTCTGCTGGCCGCGGTCTATCTGGACGCGGGGGACGCCGCCGGCATGGAGATCATCGCGGAGTTCCTGCTCCCTCTTGTGCAGAAGGATCTGACTGAGCTGGTCTCCCGCGGCATCGACGGCGACTTCAAGACCCCCCTCCAGCAGTTCGTTCAGCAGACCGAGGGCGACGTGCTGGAGTACGTTATGCTCCGCGCCGACGGCCCCGACCATTGCAAGACCTTCGAGGTCGAGGTGCGGGTCAATTCCAATCCCTGCGGACGGGGCGTGGGCTCCTCCAAGCGGAAGGCCGAGCAGGCCGCCGCCAAGGCCGCTCTGAAGGTGTTTGGAATCTGTTGAGAGGAGAGTGTGCCTCCGGCGGCTTAAGAACCCTTTTGGAAAAGGGTTCTTAAGAATCTCCTAAAACTTTCAAAAATAGTTTTATCCTATTTATTTTTTGAAAGTTCTTGAAAGGGGTCTG
>JAZQXS010000219.1:0-5302 GCA_045633025.1 Eubacteriales bacterium
CGCTCAACGACCGCCCGAGCGGGAGTCACACCGCAAACGCCGATGGTCAGCCCATTCCATCCGCCCCCGCCGCGGAGACCGACGCCCCCTTCTACGACCCCGACCGCTACGTGGTCATCCGCTCCGCCGAGGATCTCATGGCCTTCAATCGGGCGGTCAACCGGGACGGATATACCTTTGACGGCATGACCGTGATTTTTCTGAATGATATAGACATGGGGGACTACACCTGGGAGCCGCTGGACGGCTCTAAGCTCGCGGGCGTAACCTTCGACGGCCAAGGTCATACTCTCTCCCGCCTCCGCTTCGCCGACTATGAATACCGAGCCGCAGGCGGCTCAGCCGCAAGCAGCTCAGGCGCAAACGGCTCGCCCGACGCAGATCTGACCGACGCCGAGAAGGGCTGTGGCTTTGTGGGCGTAGCCTCCGAGAACATCACCTTTCGCAATCTGACCCTGTCCCGCGCCGCCGTGAAGGCCTTTGACCACTCGGTCGGCAATTTCGTAGGCGCGATCCGTGGCGCCCGCGTGACCTTTTCAAGCTGTGCCTCGGTGGACTTCACCGTCTCCGGCTGGATGGATTGGTTCCATCGTGATCCCGCTCTGGGCGGTCACGCCATCGCCATGCGGTTGGGCGGTTTCGTGGGACACATCGGCGAGGGGAGTCAAGCCTACTTTGACAATTGCCGTGTGGAAGGGCTGACGCTGACCGGCTTCCACAACCTGGCCGGCTTTGTGGGCTACGACGAAAGCGGCTTGCTGGACGCCTCCTGCTTCACGAATTGCGCTGTCACGAAAGCGCACCTCACCTTCTCCTACTGTCTGGCTGAGTCCTACACCGCCGACCAGCCCAAAAAATTCGTCTCGGTCTTTTTCAACAGCCGCGATTTTGCAGACACTTCCCTGCCCTGCGTCGCGGCGGGGAATACATATACCGAGGTATACTTTTACGATTGGGCGAATGACAGCCGCGTATATACGCCCGATCAATTCCTATCTCACCCCGACAAGGAGGCAGACCATGCGCCGTAATATCGCTATTTTTGACCTGGACGGAACCCTTCTGGACACGCTGGAGGATCTCTACCGCGCCACCAACGAGGCATTGAGCCGTCATTCCCTCCCCGCCCGCACCCGCGACGAGGTGCGGATGTTCGTGGGCAACGGGGTGGAGATCCTCATCCGCCGCGCAGTTCCCGCGGGTACCGACGAGGCTACCGTGACCGCGGTGCTGGCGGATTTCAAGACCGTCTACGCCGCCATCTGCGAGGAGCATACGGCTCCTTACGACGGGATCCCGGAACTTCTCGCCGCTCTGCGGGCAAGAGGCATTCGGGTGGCCGTGGTATCCAACAAGTTCGACGCGGCGACCAAACAGCTTTGCGCGAGGTATTTCGGAGAGCTCATTGAAATCGCCGTGGGCGAGCGGGCGGGTATCCGCAAAAAACCCGCTCCCGACACGGTTTTTGAGGTGTTGCGGCAGTTGGGGATGTCCGCTGATTCCGCCGTGTATATCGGAGATTCCGACGTGGATATTGACACCGCGCGGGCGGCGGGAATGCCCTGCCTCTCGGTGACGTGGGGGTTGCGGGATGAGGATTTTCTCATCGAACACGGGGCGACGGTGTTGGTGCATACGCCCGAGGAGCTTTTGGGGATTTTGGTTGAACGGTAAGAAAAAAAGGAGTCAGCTCCAAAAGGCGGCTTCTCATAAGAATGATAAAACCCCGACGGATTTTTTAAGATCCGTCAGGGTTTTTGTCATTTTTCAAACAAGTCCTCGTTCCATATATCCACAGGTAAACGGAAAGAAATCAAATTTTTGGGTGTTGATATGCTTGAAGCCGAAAGATTCATACCATTTCTTCAGAATCAGATTTTCTTCAACAATTCCGATATTCATTTTTAAGCATCCCAAACTTTTTGCCGTCTGAAATGAATGCAATAATAGTTTTTCTCCTATGCCTTGATGTCTGAACCGGGGCAGGACACACAAATTATTCAGCTCGCACTCTTTCTTTTCTTGTAACGCCAATGAATAATATCCAACTATGTTTCCATCTGCAATAAAAGCATACATAGGTCTATTTTCTTCGTTTAGCTGCCACGACAAACGTTGTTCTGTTGTAGCAAAAGCAGTAAAACGAGGCGCGTTTTCCATTGTAAAACCGAACTCATTTGCGACAGTCAAAAAACTTTCCCGAATTACATCAACACATTCTTGAATATTGTTCTTGTCTACGGGTTGTATCATACGGTCATTTCTCCTTTTATCGCCAATTTCATGTTTGTATTACAGCGTTGCTTGCAACGGCGTTGCTCGAAACGCGGGCATCGGGCAAAGCCCGTGTTCTTATTCTTCTGCGTATGATTCGTCGTAGTACCAACGCATCGGGTTTTCGTAAATGTATTTGGCTCTTGTTTCGTAATCCTCGCGATCGCGAACAATATGCTCTATATATCCGCGTTGAAAAATGTTATCTCCAATCTCTCGATTACAAAACCGTTTGAACGTCGAAACAATATGCGGTAACATTTCATTGGTAGGGGTCGGCGCCCTCGACGACCCGTCCTTGTGTGATGCATATTTATCGGGATAAAGAAAGATAATTACGTGTATATGATCAGGCATGATTACATATCGGTCAATTTTCACACCGGGGATGTTCTCGCTTGATAATAAATATTTTTCAGTGATTTTGCCAATTTCCGTTAAATGTATTTGCGGTGTTAACGGGTCGTCGAGGGCGCCGACCCCTACCGACGGTTTGATAATAGTCGAAAGTATTCTTTTTCTGTCTTTGATACATATTGTGACAAAATAAGCACCTGCAGAACTGTAATCATATTGTTTAAGCCGCAAATCTTTTCGTTTCGGCAGTCCTTTTTCTTTGTCCATTTTTATCACCCACATCATTATACCACAAATCGGCAGAGAAAACAAGTTCTCTGCCGACATTTTGTGCACGCAAATTCTCCGTTAAGAGTATCACGCCAACGGAAGCGACTTCTTTTTTTATTCCCTATTTAAAGTTTTAGGGGTCAAGCTCCTTTTGAAAAAGGGGCTTGCGGGGGTCAGGGGCAGAGCCCCTCGTTTCTTACTCCTGAGCCTTCAGGAAGTCGATGCTGCGCTTGACTTCCTCGAGACCGGTGGGATTGAGGCCTTCGCTCTCAATAACCATGCGGATATTGTTCTTGATGGCGTACTCGCGGACGGCAAGGACGGGAGCCTCACCCTCGCCAACCGAGCGTCCCTGACCGCCCTTGATGCCGTCCTTCAGGTGGATGACGTTGACGCGGCCGGACAGGCGCTTCAGGGTCTCAACAGGGTCGATACCGGCGTTGAACGCCCAGAAGGTATCGATCTCAAAGTTGAAGGTACCGCGCTTCTCCAGCTCGGAGTGGATGGTGGAGCCCCAGGATCTCACCTCAAACTCGTGGCTGTGGTTGTGGTAGCCCAGGCTGATGCCCTCGGCGGCCAGGCGGATCTGCGCCTTGTTCATGACGGCGCAGAAGTCAATAATCTTGTCCAGAGAGTCCAAATCCGCCCAGGGGATGATGTAGTTGGGGTTGCCGATGGTCTTGTGGTAGGCGATGGTCTCCTCGATCTTCTCGGGGCGGAGATCATCCCAGCCCGAGTGGGTGCCGCTGCACTTCAGACCGTACTTGTCCTGCCACTCCTTGATCTGCTCGGCAGAGTGACCCGAGAAGCCTGCGTACTCCACGTACTTGTAGCCCATCTCGGCCACTGCCTTGAGCGCGCCCTCCATGTCGCTTCCGGTGATGTCGCGCACGCTGTAAAGTTGAAGTCCGTATTCGATTGCCATGGTTATGTACCAGCCTTTCTTATAGCAATATGTTTCGGGGGAGCCTGCCCCCGACAAAAACAGAGGAAGGCGCAACGAATCGCACCCTCCTCCGTCCAAAATATACTTATGGAGCTAACCCGCGCAAGCGGGATAGCCTTGTATGGGGTTAAAATTACTTAGACTTGATAGCAGCCTGAGCAGCAGCCAGACGAGCGATCGGCACACGGAAGGGAGAGCAGGAAACGTAGTCCAGACCCAGACCGTGGCAGAACTCGACGGATGTGGGATCGCCACCGTGCTCACCGCAGATACCGATGTGCAGCTTGGCGTTGTTTGCGCGGCCGTCCTTGCAAGCCATGTTCATCAGCTTACCAACACCGGTCTGATCGAGCTTTGCGAAAGGATCGTTCTCGAAGATCTTGGTGTCGTAGTAAGCGGTCAGGAACTTACCGGCGTCATCGCGGGAGAAGCCGAAGGTCATCTGAGTCAGGTCGTTGGTACCGAAGCAGAAGAAGTCAGCGTTCTGAGCGATCTCGTCAGCGGTCAGGCAAGCGCGAGGAATCTCGATCATGGTACCGACCTCGTAATCGAGCTCGACACCGGCAGCAGCGATCTCAGCGTCAGCGGTAGCAACCACGACAGCCTTGACGTACTTCAGCTCCTTGACCTCGCCAACCAGAGGAATCATGATCTCGGGAACCATCTTCCACTCGGGATGAGCCTTCTGGACGTTGATGGCAGCGCGGATGACAGCCTTGGTCTGCATCTTAGCGATCTCGGGGTAGGTAACAGCCAGACGGCAGCCACGGTGACCCATCATGGGGTTGAACTCGTGGAGACCCTGGATGATGGTCTTGATGTCCTCAACGGTCTTACCCTGAGTCTTAGCCAGGAGTGCGATCTCCTCCTCGGTGGTGGGAACGAACTCGTGCAGGGGGGGATCCAGGAAACGGATGCAAACGGGAGTGCCCTCGAGAGCCTCGTAGAGCTTCTCGAAGTCGCCCTGCTGGTAGGGCAGGATCTTCTCCAGAGCAACCTCACGCTCCTCGGCGGTGTCAGAGCAGATCATCTCGCGGAAAGCGGCGATTCTGTCAGCCTCGAAGAACATGTGCTCGGTACGGCACAGACCGATACCCTCGGCGCCCAGCTCGCGAGCCTTCTTAGCGTCAGCAGGAGTATCAGCGTTGGTGCGGACCTTCAGGGTGCGGAACTTATCAGCCCAGCCCATGATGGTACCGAAGTTGCCGGAGATCTCAGCGTCAACGGTAGGAATGATACCGTCGTAGATGTTACCGGTGGAACCGTCGATGGAGATATAGTCACCCCCGGTGAAGGTCTTGCCAGCCAGAGTGAACTTCTTGTTCTCCTCGTCCATAGCGATGTCGCCGCAGCCGGATACGCAGCAGGTACCCATACCACGAGCAACAACGGCTGCGTGAGAGGTCATACCACCGCGGACAGTCAGGATACCCTGAGATGCCTTCATACCGGTGA
>JAZQXS010000220.1:0-7430 GCA_045633025.1 Eubacteriales bacterium
GACGCCCGCTTCTGGAACAAGACCGTCTACGATCTGGTCAAGGCCGGCAAGCTGGAGGAGGCCAAGATCGACGATTCCGTACTCCGTATCCTCAAGATGAAGTTCGAGCTGGGTCTCTTTGAGAATCCCTACGCCGACGAGAATACCTACAAGGACGTCCTGCGTTGCGACAAGCACGCCGCCGTTTCCCTGAAGGCCGCCGAGGAAGCCATGGTGCTTCTGACCAACAACGGCATCCTGCCTCTCAAGGACAGCTACAAAAAGATCGCCGTCATCGGCCCCTGCTCCGCCGCACAGAAGGTGGGCGGTTATTCCTCCGTACCCATGGGCTACACCATCAAGTCGGTGTATGACGAGCTGAAGGATCGCTATCCCGCCGCTGAGATCCATCAGTGCGACGGCTGCGCCATCACCCACACCCACGGCGAGACGGTTCGCTACGTGGACGGTCAGCCTCATCTGACGCGTATGCTGGACGCCGATATCGCGGATATGATCGACGAGGCCGTGGCCATCGCCAAGGACGCGGAGATCGCCGTTCTGGTCTGCGGTGACAACACCGTCTCCAGCGGTGAGGGCTGTGACCGCTCCCGTCTCACCCTGGCAGGCCGTCAGCGCGAGCTCATCCTCAAAGTGGCCGAGACCGGTACCCCCGTGGTTCTGGTTCTGGAGAACGGCAAGGCCGTGGATCTGTCTGCCGAGACGCCCGTCTGCGCGTCCATCGTGGTCGCCGGCTTCGGCGGCGAGTTCGGCGCGAAGGCCATCGTCAATACCCTTGTCGGTGACGTTAACCCCGCAGGCCGTCTGACCGTTTCCTACCCCCACGACGAGGGTATGGTTCCCTGCTACTACTCCCGCCTGCCCGGCGGCTCCTGCGACTATCTGGAGGGCTCCCGCGCCCCCAAGTATCCCTTCGGCTTTGGTCTGTCCTATACCAAGTTCGAGTACAGCGGCCTGTCCGTCACGCCTCTGGGCGGTTACCGTTTTGACGTCAAGTTCACCGTCAAGAACGTGGGTGACCGCGCGGGCGACGAGGTAGCCCAGCTCTACGTCAATGACCCCGAAAGCTCCATCGTCACGCCCGACAAGCTGCTCCGCAAGTTCAAGCGCGTCAGCCTGGAGGCAGGCGAATCCGCTGAGATCGCCTTCACGCTGGGCTTTGATGACTTCAAGCTGCTGAACCGCGACTGGAAGTGGGTCGTTGAGCCCGGTGAGTTTGAGATCATGGTCGGCGCATCCTCCGCGGACATCCGTCTGAATCAGACCATCACCATCGCATAACTTTCATAGTGGGGGAAGCTTCTTACAAGATGCTTCCCCCACACCCCTTCAAGAACCTTCATGTAATACTATCCTTGATAAAAGGAGAACGTGCCTCCGGCGGCTTAAGGGACTTTTGAAAAAGTCCCTTAAGAATCCTCAAAACTTTCAAAAACATACTATTTTGTGTTTTGACTTGCTGTTTGACAGTGAGATCTTAGCTTGCACCGTGGGACCCTACCCACCGGACTTTTGGGAAAGCCGAGGAACGGATTCGCTTTCCATATTTTGATCGAGGTTTAGTATGAGTATGCGGTAGCAGGAATCCTCCCCTGCGGCCACACCATCCCCGAAAGGAGTCCCCATGAAACACATCCGCCATATTCTCTGCCCCCTTTTGCTGGCGAGCGCCACCCTGCTCTCCTCCTGCATCGTGGAAGCCCCGCCTCATTCCATGAATCCCGCTGATACCACCGATACCCCCGAATCAACCGCGCCGAGTGAGACCAAACCCGAATTTGTCATCGACCCCTCGGCTACGGCCGAACCCGAAACCACGGCTGAGCCCGAAACCACGGCTGAGCCCGAAACGAGCCCAGTCCCTCCCGCAGACGCCCCTCGCTATCTCTCGTTTCCGCTGACGGACGCGGACGATACCGCCAGCTATGTTTCCCTGCCCGACATGACCTCCGACGCCCCTAAAGCCATTGAGTTCTTTATCCTGCCCACCGACACCGACGCTCCCGCGCTGACCTCCGCATGGAGATGGATCCTCCCTCGTGACGGAGACATCAACGTTCAGGTGGTCTCCTACAAGGACGAAAAGACCTACGGCTTCATCGTCATGCTGGAGGGCACGAGCGTGACCGAGGCAAACGGCATCGAGACCCGACGCGTCAAAATGGAATGCGCCTCCGTGGACTTCTTCGACAATAAAGCGAGCACGGGACTCGGCGTCTACTTCCACATGGACGGCGGCGGCTCCTCCTCGTTCCAGTACACCGAACAGAGCCGGGAGCGCACCCTCATCACCCATCGGCACAACAACCTGCACGCGCTGAAGCAAGCGGAAGAGCTCATGCTCACGTACAACGACCCGGAAAAATACGAATTCACGATCCTGTACAGCTATGTGGACGGAGTAGAGACCGTCAATACCCCCGTGGACACCATCCCAGACTTCCCCTTCTCCTTGTTTAACGAGTACGGATTCGTGGATTGACCCGCCCCCAATTTCCCACCGTCAAATGGAGAATCGATTATGAAAAGCAAAACCCAACGTATACTCGCCACCCTCGCGGCGATGACCGTACTGACGGCATCCGCCTGCGGGAAGCGCAACTCGCAGGGAGACCTGCCAACCGATACAAGCGAAAATGCGGGCACCCCCGCCGTTACTACCGATACCGAATCGGAAGCGGCCTCCGAAACCGAGCCTCATGTCCACAGCTTCGGCGAATGGAGCACCACCCTGGAGGCGACCTGTATCCAAACCGGCAAGAAGGAGCGCACCTGCGCGTGCGGTGAAACCGAGCGTAAGACCGTAGCCAAGACCTCCCATAAGAAAACCGCCATCCCCGCCACAGCTCCCACCATCACCGAAAACGGCTCCACCGGAGGCATCCGTTGCGCGGTATGTGAAGCGGTGCTGACCCAGCCCGACGTGATCCCCTATATCGGGCATACCGATCTGAGCTTCGGGTTCTCCTACGACTACGCTGTCACGGGTCGCGGAGAATGCGCCGCCGCCGAAGTCTATATCCCCGCCTATGCGGACGGGCGTGAAGTCCGCTCCATCGCCGAGCAGGCCTTTTTCAAAGATGAGACCCTCACCACGCTCCGATTCCCCGATACCTTGGCCTTCATCGAGACCGCCGCTTTTGCCTCCTGCACGTCTCTGACGGAGGTGACTCTGCCCGATAGCCTCATGGAACTGCACCCCGACGCCTTCTACGGCTGTTCGGGGCTGACCAAGGTAGTCCTGCCCGACAACATCTTTACCATCCACCCCTCGGCCTTCGCACGTTGCTCCGCCCTGACCGACCTCACGCTCCCGAAAAATCTGGGGACCATTCGGCTGTACGCCTTTGAGTATTGCACCTCCCTGACCTCCCTCGTCCTCCCCGAAAAGGTACAGGAGATCCAATCCTGCGCCTTCCGAGGATGCACCTCCCTCACCGAGGTCTATCTCCCCGCCGGCCTCACGACGCTGCAGGACGCCGCGTTCGACGAATGCCCCGCCCTCACCGACGTCTACTTTGCGGGCACAGAGGCTCAATGGAACGCCCTCGGCTATACGTTTGAGGAAGGGGTCACCGTTCACTTCAACGCAAGACCCGATTGATCCGGTGCTGATCAGCTTCGAGGGTATCTGAAATCAAGATTTCAGATACCCTCTTTTTTCCTTTATTTTCAAATATTTTTCCCTTCCTCTTGACAAATTTCTGACCGTACGCTATAATAGAAGTATCGATATTACGCTTACGGAGGTATTTATGGGAACCTGCCCTAACTGTCAAAAGCCGTTGGACGAGAACGGTATCTGCCCCGATTGCGGCGCACCCGCCGAGGAGCTTCAAGCCGCGCCGTCGGAAGGAAAAAAGGAAGGATTCTTGCCCAAACTGAAAAAGCTCCCGCTGAAATGGATCGCCATCGGCGCCGGAGGCGCGGCGGTTCTGGCCGCAATCATTCTGCTGGTCGTGTTCCTTGTAAAGGGAAACCAACGGGATCATATCCTGTTCATGAAGGACGACGAGATATTCTTCTACGATCTGTCCGATGATAAGCCCTGGCAGGCCACGCGTCTGCTCTATGACCGCACCGATAAGCCCACCAACCAAGATATCGTGGAGCGGTTTGCTTGGTTCAACAGCGCCTCCTGCGAGGTGAGCGAGGACGGAAAGATCTTGTTCTTCCCGGATCGGCTGGACGAAAGCAGCGTCGGCTTCCCCCTGTACTACCGCCACGTCAACAAGCCCGACGAGGATCCCATCAAGATCAGCTCCGAGGTGATCGCCTATGCCGTGAATCGCAAGGCTACCCTCGTCACCTACGAAAAGGGCGAGGATCACGTCCTCTACCAGTATTCTCTGGAGGATGGCACCATTGAAAAGATCGGCAGCGAGACCACGAATTGGTATGTCACCCCCGACGGTAGCCGAGTCTGCTATCTCAACGCCGAGGGCGGCCTGTATATGCAGTATCGGGACGAGAACAAGGAAAAGATCGATAGCGACGTGACCGAGCTGTCCTTCGTCACCGAGGACGCCGAAACCGTCTACTACATCAAAGACAACGCCCTGTACAAAAAGACGCACGGAGCCGAAAAGGAAAAGCTGGTCTCCGAGGTGATCTCGGTGCTCCGCATCTACGAGAGCGGTGAGATCTACTATTTGAAGGCGGAGATCTCCGAGCAGCCCTACATGGACTACCTGTGGGATGACCTGGCCGAGGCAGACGCTCAGCTTGAGCGTCCCGAGGAGCCCGCCGAGCCCTCCATCTTCGATTACGAGGAGCAATGGCAGTATGAGCTGGCGTATGAGCAGTACACCGAGGCCTACGCCACATACGAGGAAACGCTCGCGGCCTATCAGCTCAAGGAGATCCGCGACGAACAGCGCGCCCTGCTTCGCGAGGAAATGATGGAGCTGGAAATGGGTCAGCTCTACTACTACGACGGCAAGGAGGCCCGCGTTGTCACCGACAGCTATCTGGAAACCGATGGCATGATCGCGGAAGATACCGCCGTCATGGTCACCTACGTGTTCAACCAGGCGGCCTACCAGAAGGTCAAGCTCTCGGAGATCACCGAGACTGCGCTGAAATCCGAGGATTTTGGTACGGCCTTTGAGGAAGCGCTGCACCATGCCTTGTGGGCGGCCATCTATGCCTCCGTGGAGCCCAACGTCACCGTTGGCCGGGATATGACCCCCATCGAGCTGAACCACACCATCCTGCCTACCGATCCGAGGCTCACCCGGTTCTACCTGAACGATGCAGGCACGGCCATTTACTACATCGACGATATGCACGATGACGGCGAGCACGGCGAGCTGTATCAGATCCGGATCCGTGAGAAAGCCGTACAAAACCCCGAGCTGTATGACAGCGACGTGTTCGTCGAGGAGCTGTACTTCGCCGCCGATGACCGATTCGTCTACTTCAAGGACGTCGATACGCAAAATCTTCACGGCGATCTGTACGTGAATCAAAACCGCATCGACTACGACGTGCGGCTTTTCAGCCAAACCTACGTAGCCGAGGACGATAAAATGGTTTACGTCACCGATTGGAACGAGGGAAAGGACTACGGCACCCTCAAGCTCTATGAGGATGGAAAGTCCCAAAAGATCAGCGATGACGTATTCTCATACGCGATCAGCGCCGAGGGTGATGTGCTCTACCTGTACGATTACAGCACCACCTACTACAAGGGCGATCTTTACCTCTACCGCAAGGGAAAGAACCGCAAGGTCGATATGGACGTGGTGGCGCTCCTCCCCGTCCGCGAAGCCGAATAACCATCCCGGGGCTCAGTTGCATTCGCATCTGAGCCCCCTTTTCATTTCTTTTCCGCCTCATTTTCACAAAAAATCTCCCACCCCCTTGACAAAAACCCCGCCATAGGGTATAATAAAATATCTATATGATTATCACACCGAGAAAGAAGGTTTTACAATATGGCAAAGGATAAGCTTGTCGAACAAATCACATCCATGGACGTGGACTTCACCCAGTGGTACACCGACGTGGTCAAGAAGGCCGAGCTGGCCGACTACTCCGGCGTGAAGGGCTGTATGGTCATCCGCCCCTACGGCTACGCCATCTGGGAGAACATCCAGAAGGATCTGGACGCCCGCTTCAAGGCGCTGGGTCATGAAAACGTATGTATGCCCATGTTCATCCCCGAGAGCCTGCTCCAGAAGGAGAAGGATCACGTAGAGGGCTTCGCTCCCGAGTGCGCCATCGTTACCATCGGCGGTCAGAACACCCTCGCCGAGCGCCTCATCGTCCGCCCCACCTCCGAGACCCTGTTCTGCGAGCACTACAAGGATATCATCCACTCCTACCGCGACCTGCCCAAGCTCTACAACCAGTGGTGCAACGTCGTTCGCTGGGAGAAAACCACCCGCCCCTTCCTGCGTACCTCCGAGTTCCTCTGGCAGGAGGGTCACACCATGCACGAGACCGAGGATGAGGCAAGAGCCGAGACCATCCAGATGCTGAAGGTCTACGAGGACTTCTACCGCGACTCTCTGGCGATCCCCGCCATCACGGGTCAGAAGACCGAGAAGGAGAAGTTCGCCGGCGCCGTGGAGACTTACACCATCGAGCCCATGATGCACAACGGCGTGGCGCTCCAGGGCGGTACCTCTCACTACTTCGGTACCGGCTTTGCCGAGGCATTTGACATCACCTTCACCGACCGCGAGAATAAGGTCAAGCACCCTCACCAGACCTCTTGGGGCGTGTCCACCCGTATGATCGGCGCCATCATCATGGCCCACGGCGACGACAACGGCCTCATCCTGCCTCCCCGCATCGCCCCCATCCAGGTGGTCATCATCCCCGCCGCCCAGCATAAGGAGGGCGTCCTGGAGAACGCCAACGCGCTCAAGAACCGCCTTGCGGCCGCCGGTCTGCGTGTCAAGCTGGACGACTCCGACAACTCCGCCGGCTGGAAGTTCAGCCAGTACGAGATGAAGGGTGTGCCCGTCCGTCTGGAGATCGGCCCCCGCGATATCGCAAACAACTCCTGCGTGCTGGTCAGCCGCGTGACCCGCGAGAAGAAGTTCGTATCCCTGGACAACATTGAGGCCGAGGTGGCCGCTATGCTGGATCAGGTACATAACGAGCTGGTGGCTCGCTGCGAGCGCAACCTGGCCGATAAGACCCATATCGCCCACAACCATGAGGAATTCCTAGATATCGCCGCCAATAAGCCCGGCTATATCAAGGCCATGTGGTGCGGCGACTCCGCTTGCGAGGATCAGCTCAAGGACGAGACCGGCGGCGTCAAATCCCGTTGCATCCCCTTCGGCGAGCACGAAAAGCCCTCCGACGTCTGCGCCTGCTGCGGCAAGCCCGCCAAGCACCTGGTGGTTTGGGGAAGACAGTATTGATAGCAAAAAGGAGGGCTTAGCCCTCCTTTTTGAAATGAATCGTGAAGA
>JAZQXS010000221.1:0-3556 GCA_045633025.1 Eubacteriales bacterium
ATGGACAGGATCACTACCCACGAGGTAGAGATCATCAAGAGCATCGCGGGCTGCGGCATTGACGCGTGGTTCTTCGGCGACGACTGGGGCACCCAGGATCGTACCTTCATCTCCCCCGAGTCCTTCCGTACCTTGTTCAAGCCCGCGTACAAGCGGGTGGCGGATGCCGCCCACGAGGCGGGCATGAGCGTGTTCCTCCATTCCTGCGGGTACATTCACGCGTTCATGGAGGACTTTATCGACGCGGGCATAGACGTTTTTCAGTTCGACCAGCCCGACGCCTACCCCTCCGAGGCGCTGGCCTCCGAGTTCGCCCATCGCGTTGTATTCCATTCCCCCGTGGATATCCAGAAGGTGCTTCCCACCGGCGACCGCGAGCTCATCGAGCACCGCGCGCTGGAGATGTGCCGTCTGTTCCGCGAGGCGGGGGGCGGCTGGATCGCCAAGGACTATCCCACCTACCACGACATCGGTGTGAAGCCCGAGTGGGCCAAGTGGGCGCAGGATGTGATCGTGGAGAACAGCAAGCTGTGACACAAAATACCGCTTCGGGTTGTGCCGAAGCGGTATTTTTGACCCACATTATACTATTTTACAAGAAAACTTTAACCCAGTGGGTAGGGACCCACGGTGAATGCCAATATCCACCCGTCAAACAGCAAGTCAACACGCAAAACATAAAGGTTTAGGGGATTCTTAAGGACCCCGCAAACTTCGCCGCAGGCGAATTTGCCCCGAGCAACGCGAGGAGTTTTCAAAGGGTCCTTAAGCCGCCGGAGGCACGCTCCCCATCATCACACAAACAAAACTCCGCGTCCCCGTCCCATGGCTCCGCCGGCCTTCAGCCGCTCCACGTAGGCGCGGCGCATGGAGGTATCGGCGGGGAGCTTGGCGGGGTCTTTTTCCATGGTGTCGAACAGCCGCCAGAGGTTGGAGCGGCTCTTGTCGGTGCCCTCCTCGAAAATGTCAAAGCTCTTGAAGAAACGGTAGGTATTGGTGTGCTTGGGAAGGAAATTCTCGTGCTCGGGGTACAGGAGCCAGGAGCTGCATACGAAGGGGCAGGGATCGCCCACCTCGGCGCCGAACATCGCCTTGGCGCGGCGGTAGGCATCCATGCAGGCCTCCTCGGTGAGGGGCTCGCCCGAGCGGGGAATGTGTACGTTGACCACTTTGGACTCGGGGGTGAGCGTATGGCCGTTTTTTTCGTAGGTCGCGCCAAAGGAAATGATCTCAAACTGCAACCGCCCCAGTCCGAAGCGGGTGAGGTTGAAGAATCCCGCAAACCACTCGGCTACGAAGGAGCCGACGATGCCGTAGACCAGCTTGCATTCGTCTACCTTGTAGCGCAGATCCTCCATGCTCTTTTGGAAGATGGCCTCGTCGATGCCTCGCTCGGCGTAGCGCTCCCGCAGGCGCCTCGACAGGCAGACGAACACCAGCAGGTCGGCGGTGTATTCGTGGACGCCGATCAGCCGGGCGGCGCGGTCGGCCTTGGCGATGATGTCTCCGTAGTTGCAGAATGGATCAGCCTCATAGAGAGCCATGGCCTCGTCCCACAGGCCGCGAGCATCTGCATGATCCATGATCCTGTCGTATACGGCGAGGAAGTAGTCTGCGTCTGAGGGCGCGTATTGCTGGGATCGGAAAAAATCGATGAGATATTGCTTCATGGAAATTACCGCCTTTCATATCTGTACTGCATCCTATTATAGCAAAAAAAGAGCTTCTTTGCAAGGGATTTGAGAAAATTTACAAAAAAGGACTTTGGCTGTATGTACGATTGGTAATAATCACCATAAAAAGGATGTTTTTTTATCCGAAACGCTGTTTTTTTGTTGAGAAGTCTTGCATTTGACCGTTTTTTATGGTATACTATATAGTGAAAAAATTTGCATCTGAGGTGAAAAAGTGAACCAAACCAACAACAAGCGTCTGTCCTCCTCAGCGCGCGGAGACATGACCCAGGGAACCCCGTGGAAGACCATCTTGGTCTTTACTCTGCCCATGCTTCTCGGCAATATTGCCCAGCAGCTCTACAACACGGTGGACTCCATCGTGGTTGGTAAGTACATCGGAGATAATGCGCTGGCGGCGGTCGGCTCCTGCGGCCCCATCGTCAATATGCTGCTTGTGCTCTTCATCGGCATCTCGGCGGGCGCGAGCATCATGGTGTCCCAGTATTTCGGCGCCAAGAACCGCGAGGCTCTGTCCCACACCATCGGCAACTGCATCACCGCCACCGCCATTTGCTCGGTGGTGCTCATTCTGGTGATGACACCCCTCATCCGCCCCATTCTGATCGCGCTGAACACCCCCGCCTCCATCCTGGATTGGTGCGTGGGATACCTGTCCATCTCCCTGTGGGGCATCATGGGTATGGCCTACTACAACATCCTCAGCGGTATCCTCCGCGGTCTGGGTGACTCCGTCTGGCCGCTGGTATTTCTTCTGGTGGCGACCGGAATCAACATTGTGCTGGATATCGTCTTCGTAGCCGTAGTGGGAATGGGCGTTCCCGGTGTCGCCTTGGCGACGATCATCGCCCAGATCATTTCCTCTATCCTTTGCATGATCAAGCTGGCATTCATGAAGGGGTATTTCGATTTCGGCCTCAAGTACATGAAGCCCGTGGGTTCCTACATCAAGACGCTGGTGCGCCTCGGTCTGCCTTCAGGTCTGACGCAGGCTATCTTCTCCTCGGCCATGATCATCGTGCAATCCCTGACCAACCAGTTCGGCGAGCAGTTCATCGCCGCCAACGTGGTCATCATGCGCGTGGACGGATTTGCCATGATGCCCAACTTCTCCTTCGGTACGGCGCTGACCACTTACGCGGGTCAGAACGTGGGCGCGGGGCTCTATGACCGCGTGACCAAGGGCGCCAAGCAGGGCTTGGCTATGGCGGTTGGATGCTCTGCCGCCATTACCGCGCTGATCGTGTTGTTCGGCAAACACCTTATGGGGTTGTTCACCGAGACGGCCGACCTCGTGGAGCTGAGCTACCGACTCATGATGATCCTGGCTGTGGGCTACATTGCCATGGCGGTGACCCAGAGCTTGTCGGGTATCATGCGCGGCGCGGGCGATACCATGACGCCTATGTGGATTTCGCTCATTACAACGGTCATCATTCGTGTGCCCGTGGCCTACGGTATCGCGTTTTTGACCTCCCCTACCGGCTATCCGCGCGACGGTATGAAGGAGTGTATCCAGATCTCCCTGCTGTGCTCCTGGTGCATCGGCGCGATTCTGACGGCTATCTTCTATAAGGTCGGCAAGTGGAAGAATAAGCGGATCAAGCAGTGATTGCAAGATCGCATGAGATGAAAAAGCGCACCCCCTCCAAAAGAGGGGGGGCTTTTGTTCGTCCTTATACGACTCCTCAATCCAAACCTTGAAAGCGAATCCGTTCTCAAGCTACCCCAACAACCCAGTGGGTAGGGACCCACGGTGAAGGCAAATATCCATCCATGAAACAGCGAGTAAATACATACAACAGCATTTTTTGAAAGTTTAGGGGATTCTTAAGAACCCTTTTCAAAGGGTCCTTAAGCCG
>JAZQXS010000222.1:0-6779 GCA_045633025.1 Eubacteriales bacterium
AGCTGGCGCCGAAGGCGACTGAGGGAGAGCGCGTTACAATAAAGCTTATCAAAACTCCAAAGTCACGCAGGCTCCTTCCACCGCTATCGCGGTCCCCCTCCCTCTCGGAGGGAGGCTTTGGAAAGCTAACGTCAATAGAAAACACCACCAAAGAAAATTCCTTAGTGGTGTTCGTGTTTTCTCCGCTAAGAATGCAGAGGCGAGCAGTATTTTCTTTGTGTATGACGATCTGCTGGTTCTGATTCGATACGACCCGAGCGTGTGGTCGGAGGCGTGGTTTTCTACGCTGGCGTTCGATAGGAACGGGTGACACTATACCGCGCCCATTCGCTATAAGTTATCCGTACAAAGGGTGTCTCGTTGTGAGACACCCCTTCGTTTTTCTTCATCGTTCGACACGTTTCCCGATACTCCGTCATATACTGCTAACGACCCGCCACAGGCGGGATACAAACTGAATGATGGAGGTATCTGCATGGAACGACACGAGTTTCTTCCGCGTACCGCTCCTTCAGAGGAGAGCGAAGGGCGCGATCTTCCCCCCAAGACCCAAGAAATCCCCGATTTCACCCTCGCTCCGCGCATGGAGCAGATTCAGCAGGACGGCGGAGGCGGATGTAGCGGCGGTTGCGGCTGTGGCGGTAACGGCTCGGGCGGTAGCTACCCGGGCAACAGCCATTGTAACGGAAACGATCACAACGCCCGGCCAAACGGGTATTGTGAAGGATATGAAGGGTGCGGCAAGCACAGTTGGGGACTATCCGGACACCCTTTGGCCATGGTTTTCGCGTCTTGTCAGGGCTTTCATTCCCTTTATGACACGGACGAAGCGCTGAAAAGGGGAACCTTGTTCAACGAATTGGATCTTCCCTTCGAAGGCGCCGATGGGAGCGATTGCGGTTGCCGTTGCAACGCAGAAAGGAGACGGGTATGATGAATCAAAATAACAATTTCAACAAACGCGGCAATTGTTTGGGCGGTGACCGCTCCCCCTACCGCCGCACCGACGGACGATACGACTCCGCCGCCAACCGTTGGACGCCCTCCTGCGGCGCGCGCGCAGGCAACGGATGTGGTTCGGCTATGCCCCGCGGAGGCGAACATCACGCCGGGCACGAGCATGGGAACGGTTCCTGTTCCCTGTGCGGCCGAGGCCGTCCGAATCCCTCTGCGAACCCCGGCGGATGCGGGTGTCAGAACCCACATCATACGGCCTGTGATCGTCTCATGAAACAGATTCGGGCAGTGGATTTTGCGCTGTATGAGACCATCCTGTATCTGGATGTCTACCCGCACTCCTGCGACGCGCTGGAAACCTATCACAAGCTGAAAGCCCAAAAAGAAGCGTTGCACAAGGAATACGAGGCAGCCTGCGGCCCGATCACGGCATTCGGTAATCAAAGCGTAACCTCCTGGGATTGGGTAGGCAAGCCCTTCCCTTGGGAATACGACGCGGACTAAGGAGGTACGACTATGTGGATCTATGAGAAAAAGCTGCAATTTCCCGTGAAGATCAAGAATCCCAATCCGAAGCTGGCTCAGATCATTATTTCACAGCTCGGTGGGCCGGATGGCGAATTAGCCGCGTCCATGCGGTATCTGCACCAGCGTTATGCGATGCCCTATAAGCAAGTGGTCGGAATCTTGACCGACGTGGGTACCGAGGAGCTCGCCCACCTGGAGATGATCGCCGCCATCCTGCACCAGCTCACCCGCAATCTGTCGGAAGAGGAAATTGCGAATAGTCCCTTCGCCACCTATTTTGTAGATCACACCACCGGGCTCTATCCCATCGCTGCTTCGGGGGTTCCTTTCGACATGAAATACGTCGGCATCAAGGGAGACGTAATCGCTGATCTGCATGAAGATCTGGCGGCAGAGCAAAAAGCTCGCGTCACCTACGACAACATCCTTCGTCTCTGCGACGATCCCGACGTAAAAGAGCCCATCAAATTCCTGCGGGAGCGGGAGATCGTGCATTATCAACGTTTTGGCGACGCCCTCCGCATCACCCAAGACCATCTGGATTCCAAGAACTTCTACGCCTACAACCCGGCGTTCGATTCAAAGAGCTGTAAATAAGATTGAAACGGGAGCTTCCGCGGCAAAATGCATCGGAAGCTCCCGTTTTTAATTTGAGGAAAGAAAAGCAATTTATTATTTGTAAAAATTCTCCAAAAGCACTTGCAATTCGCCCCATTCTCTGTTATAATCTACACGATGGGCAGATGCCCCGTGTTTTCAAGCCACAGCGAATATGACATATCGGAAAGGAATAGTACCTATGAATACGACTCCCGAATCCATCCTGCAAGCCATGACCCTCGAGCAAAAGCTCGCGCAGTTGATCGCGCAAGGCGACCCCGGGTGCCTTGTCCGCGATAAGCATTTTGACTCCGAGCGCGCCCGCCGCGACTATCCCAACGGTCTGGGCGGTCTGATGGTACCCATTGACCTGACCCCCGCCGAGATCGGTGAGTGGGCTCGCGAAATGCAGGATACCTTTGCTGAATTATCCCCCGTCCCGCCCGTTTTGATGTGCGAATCCCTCCACGGCATTTTGGGCAAGGGTGCCACCGTATTCCCCCAATCCATTGGTATGGGCGCGACCTTTGATCCTGAGCTCATGGAACAGGTCGGTACGGCCATTGGCCGGGAGGCCAAGGCCTTGGGCATTCGTCTGTCTCTGGCGCCCGATCTGGACGTGGGGCGTGAGCCTCGTTGGGGACGCATTGAAGAGACCTACGGCGAAGCGCCCTACTTGGTAGGCGAAATGGGCGCGGCGTACGTGCGGGGACTTCTGGCCGATGACGGTCAATACGCCGCCACCGTCAAGCATTTTGCCGCCCACGGCTCCCCCGAGGCGGGCATCAATCTCGCGCCTGTAAACGTCACGCCCCAAGAGCTGGAGGACAAGTATCTTCCCCCCTTCAAGAAAGCGCTGGATGCGGGGGCAAAAGGCGTCATGCCTGCATACTCCACCCTCAACGGCATTCCCTGCCACACCCATCCCCTCCTGATGAAGGAGGTTCTGCGGGAGCGCTGGGGCTTTGACGGGGTCGTGGTTTCGGATTTCGGCGCGGTGAATATGCTGCTCTCCTTCCAGCACACCACCGACGATCCCGTCGAGGCCGAGCGTCTGGCGCTGGAATACGGCGTAGATCTCCAAGTTCCCGGTGTGATCGGCCGCGAACATCTCAAGGAGCTGATCCTCCGAGGAGAATTCCCCATGGAGCTGATCGACCGTTCGGTTCTGCGTATCATCAAAATGAAGCTGGAATTGGGTCTGTTCGAGCAGAAGAAGCCCTCCGCAGCGCGTATCGCCGCCACCGTCCGCTCGGACAGCCACAAGGCCATCGCGAGAGAGGCGGCGCGCAAATCCATGGTTCTCATGAAGAACAATGGTATTCTGCCCTTAAAGGCCTCCTTGCAGTCCGGCCAAACGATCGCGGTCATCGGCCCCAATGCCGCCACCTGCCAGTTCGGCGATTATTCCCTGCCCCGCTTCGATATTCCCACGCCCGTGGAGGCCATCCGCGCCCGCGCCGAGCAGGCGGGCTGTACGGTGACCTACACCCCGGGTTGTGAGGTCTACGGCTCTGACCGCTCGGGATTTGCCGAGGCGGAAGCAATGGCGAGCAAGGCGGATGCGGTCATCTGCATCATCGGCGGCAAGAGCATGAAGGGCTATGGCATCGGCTGGGGTAGTGACGAGGAATCCTCCCTCACCTGTGGGGAGGGCTGTGATATGCACGACCTTACGCCCGGCGGACCTCAGTTGGATCTCTGCCGCGCCCTGATCGCCACAGGCAAGCCCGTTACCGTCGTCATGATCGACGGCCGTCCCGAGACTCTGTTCGACGTGGCCGAGGATTGCAGCGCGCTGGTCGCCGGATGGTATCCCGGTGAGGAGGGCTCGACAGCGCTGGCGGAGCTTCTGTTCGGTGATATCAACTTCTCGGGTAAGCTCCCTGTGACCTTCCCCCGCCACGTAGGTCAGGTGCCGATCTGCCACGATCGCACTCCCTCCGGAAGCGGCTTCTACCATGCGCCCGGCACTCCCGACCGTCCCGGCCGAGACTATGTCTTCTCCCGCACCGACGCCGCCTTCGACTTCGGCTTCGGTCTTGGCTACTCCGAGATCGCTTACTCTGACCTGACCGCAACGGCCGCAGACGAGGGCGTCTCCGTCACGGTCACGGTGGCGAACAAGGGTGAGTATCCCGCCGAGGAAGCCGTGCTGACCTTTATCCGGGACGAGATCGCAACTCTGCCCCAGCCCCAAAAGAAGCTGGTCAACATCCATCGTGTCTCCCTCGCCCCCGGTGAAAGCGCTACCGTTCAGATCTCCATTCCCATGGATGCCTTCATGTACACCGACTATTCTATGAACAAAATTCTGGAGCGCGGCTGGTTCACCATTCTGGTAGGCGGACAGGTAACGCGGATCCTGCTGGGCTGATACCGCCCGGACATCGGAGAAAATATGCTTATGAGCTACCAAGGTACATATATACGCGGTCGGGGGAACACCGACCGCCTGGCAACGATCGACAAAAGCTTTGCCGCCCTGCTCCCCTGCGCCACCCTGCCGAATCTTCCCATGCTCTACCGCGCAGAAAATGATATGCTCTGCGAGGGATTTATTTGGGGAAGCGGCTGGTGGATCCAGAACAGCTACGGCTTTACCATGGGCGCGATCCCCTTTTTCGACGAGCTTTGGCTCTCGCGTCTGCAGAACTCCTACGATGCCTTTTGGGCGCGTATGGGCGATGGCAAGCGCATCGGCGCGGATAACGGCATTCCCGCGTCCCCCATCTACTCCTTCTGCGCCCCCGACGGCTCTCTGGGCGATTGCGTGCTCAGCGATGGCATTGTCTATCGCCAAGGCGACGGTGACGTAGACTCCTACGATTGGTTCTACGAGGCTACGGCCGCAGGCGTTCACATGCAGGCCAATATCCTGCTCTTTGACCGCCGCCCCGAGATGCTCGCCAAATACATGCCCCTGATGTGGCGATCTCTCAACCACATTGAAAGCACTCGTGCCGAAAACGGCCTGTTCTTGGTGGGCGCCGCCTCCAACCTGCTGGCGCCCTCCTACGGCGGCAGCTTCAACCCCGAAACGGGGGAGGTAGGCAAGGGCTACCTCACGGGGCTGGTCATCACCTACTCCGCCGCCCTCAAGAAGTGCGCCGAGCTGTGTCGGATGCAGGGAGATACCGCGGGAGAGGCCGAGTGCCGCGCCCGCTTGCAAAAGAATCTGGATGCTCTGCCCATGCTGTTGACGAAAGAGGGCTACCTCGCCAAGTCTATGGATCCCGACGGCACGCTCCACGGCGTATACGGCGCGGATCGGTACGGGTATCTGGAGGCTGTCTGCAACGTGGATGCCATTGCCTGGGAGGTGGTAGCCCCCGACGTGGCTCGCTCCATTTACCAAAAGATCGACTCGGTTCCCGAAATTCGCAGCGCGGGGATCATCTGCAACAACTATCCCCACCTGGACGATACCCCGGAGAGCTACCGCAAGCGCTCCAATGCCCCTCACTCCTTGGGATGGTACTCGGGCGACTGGGTAGACGGCGGCTGTTGGGCGACGGTGGAGGGACGCGCGATTCTTGCCTATATGAAGCTGGGTCAACACGCCGACGCCTTCCGCGCCGCTGACGTATACATGCGCTGGGCGGAGGAGTACCGCCAGGATGCGCCCTTCTCTCAATGGGGGCACAACAAAAATAATCCTTGGCAGAGAGAAAACGACGATTATTCGGTTTGTGAGCGTCCCGTGGCCGTGGTGATCGACAATTTTGCGCCCGTTACCTGTCTGCTGCGCGGTCTGTTCGATTATGCGGCGGATGCCGCAGGTCTGTGGCTCACTCCCTCGATTCCGGATGACATTACCGAGTTAAAGCAAAGCCTTCCCGTCTGCTTCGGCGGTTGTCGGATATATGTGAGCTACGGCATAGAGCAGGAAGCACCCGAGGGCGGCGCAGAGCTGACCGCGGACGGGCGAGGCCGTATCTTCATTCCCGCGGAGCTTCTGCCTCGCGGCGGCGCCGTAGCCGTAACCGTCGGTCAAAACGGCCATGCCGTTCTGACGTCTGCCGACATCTCCGTCCCCGCCGTTGTCACGGGGGAGATCGAGGGGCTTCCCGCCGAGCTGACCGCGATCTACCGCGCGTGCGAAGCGATGCTGGCAGAAACGACTCACCCCCTCCGAGTCGCCCGCATCAAGGAGGTTCTGCTGGCCGCTGAGGCCGCCGCCCTCCGCCGCAGACTCCCCTTCGACCGTCATGAGCTTCGCCCCATGACCGAGGAAAAGATCCAAAAGATCACCGAGCTGTATGACAGAACTGTTTTAGAGCTGTACGAAGGCTTGAAGCGGGAAGACCCGGCGAACTCTCTCCGCCAATAAAACCGAAGGTTTCCGCTTTCCGATAGAGCAGGGGATTGTGTCCAAGGACACAATCCCCTGCTCTACTCTTTTTCAAAACGGAGTCGGTAGGGGCGCACACATAGGTGCGCCCCTACCACGAGAAATTTTGGGTTTGAGATTTTATTTGTAAATCAGTGTTACTCGGCAAACCGCACGCAGGTTGCAAGCAGCGCGGCGGTTTCGGCATCCATTTGGATATTCGCCCACTCCTCGGCGGTGCCCGCGTATTCGATCACGAAATTTTCCGAGGGAATGGCCGAAATATGGCCGATCTCGGTAACCGTGACGGGAATGGCGACCCGCTCCAGAGCATCGCAGTTTCGGAAGATATCGTCACAGA
>JAZQXS010000223.1:0-7172 GCA_045633025.1 Eubacteriales bacterium
GGCGCTGAGGGCGAATGGGATCACGTCGGTTTGGAGGGACAGTGCATCGTCAAGCGGTGCGGTCTCTATTTCCAATGGTATTCCAGTTGGACGAACGGCTACAATTCGGGTATTCTCGTGGCGGACAACATATACGGACCCTGGAAAAAATCTTCTCAAAATCCCATTTTGGCTGACAACGAGATCTGGCATCACGCCGGACATAATCACTCCTTCCGCGGCTTTGACGGACAGGATTATCTGATCTTTCACGCCAACCCTCAAGACCCCAACGAGCCGCAATGTGAAAGTATGTATATCGTTCCGATATTCTATCACGAGGACGGTACGGTTCTGCTGTCCGTATAATAGAGTTGTGTATCCATTACAAAGAATCAAATAAAACACAAATACAAACAAAAAGGAGGCACCCCATGAACATTTGGCACGACATGGATCCGGCTGAGATCACCCCCACAGACTTTACCGCTGTTATCGAGATCCCCAAGGGCTCCAACTGCAAGTACGAGCTGGACAAGAAGAACGGTATGCGCCGCCTGGATCGCATTCTTTACACCGCGACCCACTATCCTGCAAACTACGGCTTCATCCCCCGCACCTATGCTGACGACGGCGACCCGCTGGACGTGCTGATCATCTGTGCCGAGCCCATCTACCCCATGACCCTGGTGCAGGTATACCCCATCGGCTGTATGCGCATGATCGACAGCGGTAAGCTGGACGATAAGATCATTGCCATCGCTTTTTCCGATCCTACCTACCACGGCATCAAATCCATCCATGAGCTTCCCTCCCACATCTTCGACGAAATCATGCACTTCTTCACGGTCTACAAGCAGCTCGAGAACAAGCAGACCGCCGTTAAGGAGCTCTTTGACCGCAAGGAGGCCGAGGAGATCATCCAGATGTGCATCGACCAGTATAACGAGAAGTTTTTGAAGGATTAAGTCGATTTTCTCTTGACAAAATCCTCGGTATATGCTACAATATACCATGTTTTTTACCGAATAACCGCCACAGCCAGTGGCGTCTGAGAAAGGCATATTGAATCATGGACAATTCCGCAAAGACAATGGACAAGATCGTCGCGCTTTGTAAGAACCGCGGCTTCATTTTCCCCGGCTCGGAGATCTACGGCGGTCTCGCCAACTCCTGGGATTACGGCCCCCTCGGCGTTGAGTTCAAGAACAACGTCAAGAAGGCTTGGTGGAAGAAATTCGTGCAGGAGTGCAAGTACAACGTGGGTCTGGACTCCGCCATCATCATGAACCCCCAGACTTGGGTGGCTTCGGGTCACCTGGGCGGCTTCTCCGACCCTCTGATGGACTGCAAGGTCTGCCGTACCCGTCACAGAGCCGACAAGCTCATCGAGGATTACGCATTCCAGAACGGCCTGGAGGACAATCCCGCCGGCTGGTCTGACGACGAGATGATGAACTACATCAAGGAGAAGCACATCGTATGCCCCGCCTGCGGTAGCGGTGTCTTCACCTCCATCCGTAAGTTCAACCTGATGTTCAAGACCTTCATCGGTGTCACCGAGGATTCCTCCAACACCGTATACCTCCGCCCTGAGACCGCGCAGGGTATCTTCGTGCAGTTCAAGAACGTTGCCCGCTCCACCCGCCGCAAGATGCCCTTCGGCGTAGGCCAGATCGGTAAGTCCTTCCGTAACGAGATCACCCCCGGTAACTTCGTCTTCCGTACCCGTGAGTTCGAGCAGATGGAGCTGGAGTTCTTCTGCAAGCCCGGCACCGACCTGGAGTGGTTCCAGTATTGGAGAGGCTTCTGCGAGGAGTGGCTCTACAATCTGGGTATGCGTAAGGAGAATCTGCGTCTGCGCGACCACAGCCCTGAGGAGCTGTGCTTCTACTCCAAGGGTACCACCGACATCGAGTTCCTGTTCCCCTTCGGCTGGGGCGAGCTGTGGGGTATCGCTGACCGTACCGACTACGACCTGACCCAGCATCAGACCGTATCCGGCGAGTCTATGGAGTTCTTTGATCCCGAGACCAATGAAAAGTATATCCCCTATGTCATCGAGCCCTCTCTGGGCGCTGACCGCGTAGCTTTGGCTTTCCTGTGCGACGCCTACGACGAGGAAGTGGTCGATCCCGCCAAGAACGACGTTCGCGTGGTGCTTCACCTGCATCCCGCTCTGGCTCCCGTTAAGGCCGCAGTCCTTCCCCTCTCCAAGAAGCTCTCCGAGAAGGCGGGTGAGGTTTACGACGAGCTGGCCAAGTACTTCAATATGGAGTTCGACGAGACCGGCTCCATCGGTAAGCGCTACCGCCGTCAGGACGAGATCGGTACCCCTCTTTGCATCACCTACGATTTCGAGTCCGAGACCGACGGCTGCGTGACGGTTCGTGACCGTGACACCATGGAGCAGGTGAGACTGCCCATCTCCGAGCTGAAGGCGTATATCGAAAAGACCATCGCGTTCTGATTTTGAAATACTAAAATGAGGTGCGGACACATCCAATGCGTCCGCACCTTGCTTCTGTTATGATAAAAATGTATCGGAGAATAGTATAAAACGATAATTCACTTTTCAAATCTTGAATAACTTGGGTAGGGGCGCCCCTACCACGAGATATTTTGGATTCAAGGTTTTATTCGTAAATTACTATAAAAACTACTTAAAATTAGCATCAAGGAGTGATAGGTTATGGAAAAGAATGGGAATGGAGATAAGAAATCCATCCATGCAGGACACAGAGAGCGATTGAGAAAGCGGTTTGCGCGATCGGGGATGGATGATTTTGCCGACCATGAGGTGATGGAACTGCTGCTCACCTACGCGATTCCGCGGGTGGACACCAACGATACGGCGCACCGTTTGATCGAGCGCTTCGGCTCGGTAGCCGGTGTGATGGATGCGCTTCCGGAGGAGCTGTGCGAGGTGGACGGTGTCGGTGCCGCGGCCGCGCAGTTCCTCAATATGCTTCCCTGCGTGTTCCGTCGGTATGCTCTGAGCAAAAGCGAGCCCGGTCAGCCCATGGATACGGTGGCCAAGATCGGAGAATATTTGCAGGCGCTCTATACGGGGATTACGTTTGAACGGATATACCTGCTTCTGTTCGATAACAGTATGCGCTTGATCGATTGCTGTCACATAGATGACGGAACGGTAAATTGCTCAAAGCTGATCGTTCGGAAGGCGGCCGAGCTTTGCCTGCGTAAGCATGCCGCTTGCGCGGTGCTGGCGCATAACCATCCCATGGGCTTGCCCATCCCGTCCGGTGATGATATGGAAAGCACTCAAATGATGGAAAACGCTATGGAGATCATTGGGGTTCCGCTCCTGGAGCACATCATCGTTACCGAGAACAGCTACGCGCCGATCGTGCGGCAGAGAAAGGGCTTGATGCGCTCATCCCCCGTGACGGGAACGCTGGATAAGCATTTTTACGAGCGCTTTTACGGAGAACTCCCTTCAGAGACGAATGGATAAAAAAATGATGTTGTTTTTTCATGAATTTTCCGTAGTTACTTGCATTTTGCATAAAAATAGTGTATAATAAAAACGGTTCTATATTTGTTTTTCTATATGAAAGGAGTATCATGTATGAAACTGACATTTCTCGGAACCGGCGCGGCGGATTGGGATATCGACGCCTACACGCCCGGTATATTTCACCGCCGCTTTTCCTCTGCACTTGTGAATGATGATCTGCTCATTGACCCCGGCCCGCATATTTTTCACTATTGCGAGCAGAGCGGAAATTCCGCGCTGCTGGACGGTGTTAGGAACATCATTGTCACCCACTCTCATGGAGATCACTTTACCCCCCAAAGCGTAGCTGAACTGTGCATCGGCAAGGATTGCACCCTGTGGGGCGACAGCGCCTGTAAGCGGAAGCTGATCCGCCTTCTCGGCGAGGAAAAGGCCTCCGAGATCCGCTTTGAGGAGCTCAGAATCGGTCGGGATTATGAGATCGGAGGGTATAAGATCACCCCTCTCCGCGGCAACCACGCAACCGAGGATCCTGAGGAGAACACACTCATTTATCTGATCGAGCAGGCGGGACGCATCCTGTTCTACGGCTGTGACTCCGCTTGGATCCCCACCACCTCGTGGAATATCATCCGGGATCGCGCGGTCAATGCTATGGTGCTGGAGCTCACCTGCGGCGAGACCGCCCGCAACGATTGGCGTATTTTTGAACATAACACCATCGAGATGCTGGAGCTGATGCTGATCACCTTCCGCAAGTACAACTATTTTGCCCCCGACGTGAAGTACTACGTATCTCACATGGCGCGGACACTGCACACCGATCATGAGACGCTGGCGGAGACGCTGAAGCCTCTGGACGTGACCCCCGCCTACGATGGGTTCAGCTTTGAGGTTTGATTCCCTGTTACCCTATACAGCGCAACGGCTATGCCCTACGTTGCCAAACACGCTTCAAAATGAAAAGGAGAAATGATTATGTCTGAAAAGAAACTGAACATTGTAATCTGGAACGAGTTCCGCCACGAGAGACAGGACGAGAACTGCCGCGCGATCTACCCTGACGGTATCCATGGGCAGATCAAGAAGTTCCTGGAGGCGGACGATGCGTCCTTGAATATCCGCCTGGCCGCTTTGGACGACCCCGATCAGGGCTTGCCCGACGAGGTGCTCAACGAGACCGACGTGCTCTTCTGGTGGGGGCATATGGCGCATCATGAGGTGTCCGACGCTCTGGTCGAGAAGATCCGCGAGCGGGTATATCTCGGCAAGATGGGGCTGATCGTGCTCCATTCCGGCCACCATTCCAAGGTCTTTAAGGCTGTGGTCGGCACCAACGGCAACCTGTCCTGGGGACGCGACCAGAATGAGATCATCTGGAACCTGCTCCCCGGCCACCCCATTACCGCCGGTATTCCCGATCACTTTGAGATCTTTGAGGAGCTGTACTGCGAGCCCTTCTACGTCCCCCAGCCCGACGAGCTGATCTTTGGCGGTTGGTATGAGGACGGCTTCATCTTCCGTTCGGGTCTGTGCTACTACCGCGGCGCGGGTAAGGTATTCTACTTCCAGCCCGGTCACGAATATTGCCGTTCCTTCTATAATCCCTACGTGCAGCGCGTGATCTGCAACGCCGTGAAGTGGGCGGCTCCCAACGAGATCGTCTACCCCATCGCCAACGAATGTCCTTGCATTGGCTATAAGCTGACGGACAAGTTCCGATCGGTCACCTGAAGTAAGGAGGCGGCGCCATGTCCGAGAAGAAATTGAACGTGGTGGTGTGGAATGAATTCCGCCACGAAAAAGAGGAAGAGGCCGTTCGGGCAATCTACCCCGACGGTATTCACGGAAGTATCAAACAATTTTTGGAGGCTGACGATGCAACGCTGAACGTCCGTCTGGCCGCTCTGGATGACCCTGATCAGGGATTACCCGATGAGGTGCTGAACGAGACCGATGTGCTGATCTGGTGGGGACATCTGTATACCAGGAGGTTTCCGATGCGCTGGTCGCAAAGATCCGAGCGCGGGTCTTTGCGGGTAAGATGGGTCTGATCGTGCTCCATTCGGGGCATCAATCCAAGGTATTCTGCCAGATCGTGGGTACCGAGGGAAATCTGTCCTGCGGCAGTGATCGCAATGAGATCGTTTGGAATCTGCTCCCCGCCCACCCCATCGCGGCGGGGGTGCCCGATCACTTCGAGCTTTTTGAGGAGCTGTACTGCGAGCCCTTCTATATCCCACAGCCCGACGAATTGGTGTTCGGAAGCTGGTTTGAGGAGGGGTATATGTTCCGTTCGGGACTTTGCTACTACCGCGGCGCGGGTAAGGTATTCTACTTCCAGCCCGGGCATGAGTACTGCCGTTCCTATGAGAATCCCTTTGTCCGTCGGATCATTTGTAACGCTGTCAAGTGGGCGGCGCCAATCGAGCTGGCCTATACTGTCCCGAGTGGATGCGTCTGGATGACGAAGAATTTGACGGAGAATTTCTGATTTTTACCCTAAAGGAGAAGCAATCATGAATCAGCGTATGGATCGAACCCGTTTGAATATCGGCGCGTACCATTTGAAATCCTATGCGCGCACGGAGGAGCATATCCGCGATGTAGCCGCGTGCGGCGTGGATTTCATCGTTTGTATGGATCATGACCGTCCCGCTTTGGACTTGTTCCATAAGTACGGCGTAGGAGCCATCGTCAGCGGGGTTCTTCCCGGTTGGTGGGGCGGTGACGGCAACAACGCCGGAAAGCTGGCCGAATGGAATCCGATGGAAAAATACGAGGCGGCGGCCGCAGCCTTTATCGATCACCCGGCTATTTGGGGAGTCGATATCGGCGACGAGCCCTCGGCGCTGGATTTCCCGTATTACGGAAAGGTATTCGATTACGTGAATCGGGCGTTCCCCGCTCAGTTTCCCTATCTGAATCTGTATCCGAATTACGCCTCGGTCTCTCAGAACAATGCCGAGGAAACGGTGAATCAGTTGGGCACGCCCACCTACGCCGAGCACATTCGCCGCTACTGCGAGTGCGTGCCTGCGGATTATCTCTGCTACGACTTCTATCTCTATTCCATCAATGTAACCCAGCACTATGAGAATCTCCGCGTTGTGGCGGATGCTTGCCGCAACACGGGACGCTCTATGTGGATCGTGCTTCAAGTCAATTCCGTGGATCCTCAGTATTGGATCACCGAGAACAATCTGCGCTTCCAAGCCTATACGTCCATGGCGTTCGGCGCGGAGAACATCATCTGGGGCTGCTACACCGCCGGTTGGTGGAATAACCAGGTGTTGGACGGCGAGGGAAACAAGACTCCGCAGTACGATAAGCTCAAGAAAATCAATGCTGAGCTCCACACCATTGGCGAGGAATATATGAAGTACCGCCGTGTCTCCACCCACTTCGTGGGCTTTCACGGCCACGGAGATATGGAGGCGGTTCAACAAGAGCCCGTGGAATCCCTGTCGACCGGTGTGTTCTTTGACGTACAGGCAGACAACGGTGCCCCCTTGGTCGTTGGAGAGATGGTGAACCGCAACCGCGACGGTTCGGTTGCGCTCATGATCTGCGCGGCCGACGACCCGTATGAGAAAGAGCCCAAGGATTACAGGATCACCTTCCGCGCGCCGAACCGCCGTATTCGCGCACTGGGCGGAAATGGGTACAGAGCGGTTACGGATCTGGGTGACGGCTTGTACTCGGTGGATAT
>JAZQXS010000224.1:0-5943 GCA_045633025.1 Eubacteriales bacterium
ATGCACGCCGCCAGCGTTCATCCTGAGCCAGGATCAAACTCTCGAGCAAATTGTATCAAAACTACTTCCGTAGTTAAAATCTTGTTTGTCGAGCTTGTTTGGCTCTTTTACTTTTTTTGTGTATGTGCCTTGTCCGTGATAGACAAAGCATCTTTTTTCAAAGAAATTCGAGATTCTTTCGCACTAAGCTTTTGCTTGTACTTTAATCTCCTGTTGTTCAATTGTCAATGATCTGTCCGAGCTTCGCTCGCTCATGCCGCGTTTTGCGCGACTTGCATATTATAGCACATCCTTTTCTTTTTGTCAAGGGGTTTTGCAAAAGTTTTTTGAAAAATTTTCCGTTTTTTGATCGAGGACGGAATCCCGGCAGGAAATTCCGTCCTCGTCGCTCAGAAGAGGTGTTTCGGCCAATATCGCCCGGCGGCGCCGGATCTACATCGGCCTTACTTCCCCTGAAGCGCTCTTCTCTTGCGCATCATTTCCTTCATGCGGGTCTCGGTGTCCAGAATGACCTTCCGCAGACGGATGGACTTGGGCGTAACCTCAATGAGCTCGTCGTCATTGATGTACTCAATGGCCTCCTCCAGCGTAAAGATCTTGGGAGGAGTCAGCAGCAGCTTCTCGTCCGCGCCGGTGGAGCGAACGGCGGTCATGTGCTTGGTCTGGCAGGGGTTGAGGGCGATATCATCGTTCTTGGGATTCTCGCCCACGATCATACCCTCGTACACCTGGGTCTGCGGGCCGACGAACATCTGACCACGCTCCTGAGTCTTGTACAGACCGTAACGGGTGGTTTCGCCCGCCTCGGACGCCACCAAAGAACCGGTGAAGCGCATGACGACCTCGCCGCGGTAGGGCTCGTAGCCCTCGAACAGGGTATTCATGATGCCCTCACCGTGGGTAGCGGTGAGGAACTCGGAACGGTAGCCGAACAGACAGCGGGTGGGGATCTTGTACTCGATACGCATACGGTTGCCCGAGCCAAGGGGCGTCATCTCAATGAGATCGCCCTTGCGCTGACCCAGCTTCTCCACCACAGGCCCCACGTAGTCGTTGGGCACGTCCAGCGTAAGGTGCTCCATGGGCTCGCAGCGCTCGCCGTCGATCTCCTTGTACAGCACGCGGGGATTGGAGCAGGTCAGCTCGTAGCCCTCGCGGCGCATGGTCTCAATGAGGATGGACAGGTGCATCTCACCGCGACCCGCCACGCGGAACTCGTCGGTGGTCTCGCCGTCGCTGACGCGGAGGGAGACGTCCTTGAGCAGTTCGCGGTAGAGTCTGTCGCGGATCTGGCGGGAGGTCACGAACTTGCCCTCCTTACCCGCCAAGGGAGAATCGTTGACTGAGAAGGTCATCTCCAGGGTAGGCTCGGAGACCTTGACGAACTCCAGAGGCTCGGGGCAATCCACCGCGGTCACGGTGTCACCGATGGTGATCTCACCCGCGCCGGAGAAGCAAACGATATCGCCCACGGTAGCAGTCTCCACGGGCTTGCGCACCAGACCGTCGATCTGCATAACGGTGACGATCTTGGTCTTGCGGGGCGCCGCGCCCGAGTGGTAGTTGCAGATGAGCGCATCCTGGTTCACCTTGATGGAGCCGCGCTCGATGCGGCCGATACCGATACGGCCTACGTAGTCGCTGTAATCAATGGAAGAAACCAAAAGCTGAAGGGGGCCTTCCTCGTCGCCCTCGGGCGCGGGGATATAGTTCACGATGGTCTCGAACAGGGGGGTCAGATCCTCGCCCATGTTGTCGGGATCAAAGGAAGCGGTGCCGTCGCGGCCGGAGCAGTAGAGCATGGGAGAATCCAACTGCTCGTCGCTGGCCTCCAGGTCGATGAGCAGCTCCAGGATCTCGTCCTCCACCTCGCCGAGGCGGGCGTCGGGCTTGTCGATCTTGTTGATGCAAACGATGACGCGGTGATTGAGCGCCAGCGCCTTCTGGAGCACGAAGCGGGTCTGGGGCATGGGGCCCTCGGCGGCGTCCACCAGGAGAATGACGCCGTTGACCATCTTGAGCACGCGCTCCACCTCACCGCCGAAGTCAGCGTGGCCGGGGGTGTCGATGATGTTGATCTTGGTATCCTTGTAGTGCACGGCGGTATTCTTGGCCAGAATGGTGATGCCGCGCTCGCGCTCCAGATCGCCCGAGTCCATAACGCGGGTGGTGGTGTCCTGATTTTCGCGGTAAATACCGCCCTGCTTGAGCAGTCCGTCCACCAGGGTAGTCTTACCGTGGTCAACGTGGGCAATGATGGCTACGTTTCTCAGATCAGTACGAATCAATGTTTTTTCCATCCTTTTCTTTGGGGCGCCGTCCCCGCAGGGACAGGAGCGCGCAATATTTCATGATACTTCTTTTATTATACCATATCCGGCGGTTTTTGAAAAGATTGAAAAAAACGATATTCCATAACCGCGCCAACATGTTTTTGTATATAATGACAAAATCCCCTTCCGAAATCCGCTCAAATCGGGCAAAAGCCCTTGACTTCCCTGTGAAAATATGCTATACTGAAGAACGAAAGCATCCCGCTTTCCGTCAAAAGCAACATGCCGCGCACATGAATATAAACGGCAAGAAAGGAACGTATCCATGTATCTGACCAAACTCGTTTCCTCCCTTGAAAAGCCTTTTCTGAACGGACGCATCGAGGACTTCGCGCCCCTCGCCTTCACCCGTATGATGAAGAATCAACGTCTATCCTTCCAGCTCCTCCATACCGCAACGGCCGACGAGCCCTCCCACCGCGCCGTGCTGACCCTTGAGATCGAGGGTCTGCCCGCCGAGTACGTCACCGCCCGCACCGTGGAGCTCGTTCCCGTCTCCCTCCCGGTTGACCCGCATATCCCCGATGACAATTACCTCTCCAAGGAGCCCGGTCTCTACCCCGATTGGCTCCAGCCTCTCCACTACGGCGGCATGGTTCAGGTCATCCGAAGCCAGCTCCGCGCGGTCTGGATCGACTTCGACCCCAAGGGCGCCCTCCCCGCCGGTACCTACACCGTCACCGTCAAGCTCACCTCCGGCGAGAATACGGTAGCCGCCGAGACCTTGACCATCGAAATGGTCAACGCCGAGCTGCCCGCGCAAGAAATGAAGGTCACCCAGTGGTTCTATTGTGATTGTCTGGCCAACTACTATCATTGTGAGCCTTGGTCGGAGCGCCATTGGGAGATCGTGGAGAACTTCGCCCGCACCGCCCGCAAAAACGGCATCAACCTGCTCCTGACCCCCATCTTCACCCCTCCGCTGGATACCCGCGAGGGGCATGAGCGTACCACCACCCAGCTCCTTGACGTCACCGTCACCCCCAACGGAGAATATCTCTTCGGCTTTGACAAGCTGGATCGTTGGGTGGATATGTGTAACCGCCTGGATATTCCCTATCTGGAGATCTCCCACCTCTTCACCCAGTGGGGCGCCTGCCACGCGCCCAAGGTCATGGCCACGGTGCAAAACGCCGACGGAACGAGCGAGTACAAGCGTATCTTCGGCTGGGATACCGACGCCACGGGCGAGGACTATACCCGCTTCCTGCGCACCATGCTCCCCGCCCTGCTGGAGCATCTGAAGCAGACCGGCGACGACAAGCGTTGCCTCTTCCACATCTCGGACGAGCCCAGCCTGGATCAGCTGGAGCAGTACAGGAAGTCCAAGTCCGTGGTAGCTGACATTCTGGATGACTACATCATCATGGACGCGCTCTCGAAGTACGAGTTCTATACCCAGGGAGTCGTCAAGACGCCCATTCCCTCCAATAACCACATCGAGCCCTTCATCGAGGGACAGGTTCCCGGCCTCTGGACCTACTATTGCAGCGGCCAGTGCCTGGACGTCTCCAACCGCCTCATGGCCATGCCCGGATGGCGTAACCGCTCCATCGGTATGCAGATGTATAAGTACGACATCGCAGGCTTCCTCCAATGGGGCTACAACTTCTACAACAACTGGCACTCCATCAACACCGTCAACCCCTACGCCGACTCCTGCGGCGAGTACTGGGTACCCGCGGGTGATACCTATTCTGTCTACCCCGCCGAGGACGGTACCGCCTATGAGTCCACCCGCATCATCGTGTTCCATGAAGCCCTCGAGGACGTCCGCGCCATGAAGCTCTGCGAGTCCTTCTACGGCAAGGAGCGCGTAGTCGCCGAAATGGAAGCCATCTTCGGGCAGGAGATCAAGTTCTCCCGTTGCGCAAGATCCTCCGAAACCATGCTGGCCATCCGCGCCCGCATCGACGAGCTGATCGCCGAAGCCGTGAAATAAGAAAGATACCAAGATACAAGATACTGAGATACAAGATACAATAGTAACCCCGCCATATCTTTGTATCTTTGTATCTCTGTATCTCTGTATCTCTTTCCGTATCTTCCCCGAAAGGAGCCCTCTATGATCCCCTTCAAGCAAACGAATCTCCCAAGCTCCGTCCCCGCAGACGTGATGCAGACCGTCTATGACCGGATCAAGACCCCCGTGAAATACGGCGCGGTCATGAAGCTGGATGACGCCTGGACAGACAGCCCCTCGGTATTCCGCCACGGCGATTCCTTCTATATGTATTTCATCAGCATTTCCAAGGACACAAGCGTGTCGGGCTACGAGACCCATCTGGCCAAGTCCGACGACCTGCTGCATTGGGACTACCTCGGCACCGTCCTGCGCCGCAACGGCTTGGATCATTGGGACAGCAAGCAGTGCGCGGGCTACGGCGCCTACATGGATATCGACTTCGACGGAAGCTATGCGCTCCAAAGGGTCGCAGGCGCCTACCACGTCTCCTACCTGGCGGGCAACAGCGACGGCTATG
Organism: Eubacteriales bacterium; assembly: GCA_045633025.1. Classification (GTDB taxonomy): domain Bacteria; phylum Bacillota; class Clostridia; order Oscillospirales; family CAG-272; genus CAMEON01. Next base: position 4,817 of record JAZQXS010000224.1, read on the forward strand.
AGCCCGACCCCCTCTATATGGGTCTCGCCCGCAGCGATGACCCCACCGACCACACCGCCTTCACCCGCCTCCCCGATCCCATCCTCCGCCCCGATGATCCCGACGGCCGTCCCTTCGAGACGAAGACCCTCTACAAAAGCTATATGTTCATCGACAAAGCGCAGGTCACGGGCTACCCCTACGTCAACGTCTATAACGCCAAGGGCGAGGATAATCGGGAGCGCATCTTCCTGGCGGTCTCCGAGGACGGCGAGCGCTTCGAGCGCTACGGCGACCGCGCGGTGATCGACCGCACCGAGGCGGAGCCGCTAACCCTCATCACGGGCGACCCCCAGATCCTCAAGCTGGATGACCTCTACGTCATGCTCTTCTTCCGCTTCAACGCGGGCGCGGGCGCCTTTGATACCTTCGCCTGCTCCTACGATCTGCAAAGCTGGACGATCTGGGACGGAGAGCCCCTCATCGCCCCCTCCGAGGAGTGGGACAACGTCCACGCCCACAAGCCCTGGTTCATCCGCCATGAGGGAGTCAACTACCACTTCTACTGCGCCGTCAATGACAAGGGCGAGCGCTTCATCGCCGTGGCGCATTCGTGAATTTCAAAAACCCACATTCCTTGGGTGGAATGCGGGTTTTTGAATGGACGTATTCGGTACCCCGGCACCTGCCGCTTTTTTGCCTTCCCCGGCGGGGAAGGTTCTCGAACACATCAAATATATCCTACCGACTTCGTAAAAAAACGCACCTCGCAGGGATTTGCTCCGCTATGATTCATGAGCGTCCAAGCCCTCGAAAAAGTCCTCATAGGTACACCCATAGATCTTTTTCAGCTCAATGAGAACGCTGATGCGGACGTTCAACTCACCCGCCTCATACTTGGCGTAACAGCTACGGGCAATATCACATCCGCGAAGCTGTAATTCAGCGCAGAGCTTCTCCTGGGAGATGCCGTGTCTGTCTCGGAGTGCGCGCAGATTGTCGCCAATGCGGCGGTCGCGTCGGAGCTTTTGTTCCATATTGTCCCTCCTTTTTTTGACCAATATCGGTTGCAATTTTCTTTATTTTATGCTATAATAGTCAAAAAGATTGTCCGTGATACTGGTCAACTTTAGAATAGGAGGCAAAAA
>JAZQXS010000225.1:0-2077 GCA_045633025.1 Eubacteriales bacterium
TTCTCTGACCCGTTATCATTACCACGACCACGTGTCCGAGCGGTTTGCCGAGGCCTTTGCCGACACCTGCGGAGATTGGTGCAAGGCTCACGGTATCGAGCTGACCGGCCACATGATGGAGGAGGCCTCCCTCCATTCCCAGACCGCTGCTATCGGCGACTGCATGCGCTCCTACCGCGCCTTCGGAATCCCCGGCATTGATATGCTCTGCGCCAGCTTTGAATTTACCACCGCCAAGCAATGTCAGTCTGCCGTACATCAATATGGCCGTCCCGGCATGATGAGTGAGCTGTACGGTGTGACGGGTTGGGACTTTGATTTCCGCGGGCACAAGCTCCACGGCGACTGGCAGGCCGCTCTGGGCGTGACGGTGCGCGTGCCTCACCTTTCCTGGGTCTCCATGAAGGGCACCGCCAAGCGTGACTATCCCGCCTCCATTTCCTATCAATCCTCCTGGTACAAGGAATACAGCTACGTAGAGGATCACTTCGGCCGGGTCAACACCGCTCTGACCCGCGGCAAGCCCCTGGTGAAGGTCGGCGTGATCCACCCCGTGGAGAGCTACTGGCTCCACTGGGGACCCAACGAGCAGACCCTGCTTGTACGGGATAAGATGGACGAAAACTTCCACAACATCACAAATTGGCTTCTGACGGGTAATATTGACTTTGACTATATCTGCGAATCTACCTTCCCTGCCCAATGCCCTGCCGGTGGTGCTCCTCTTTGCGTGGGCGAGATGGCCTACGACGTGGTCATTGTTCCCGAATGCGAGACCCTGCGCTCCACCACACTGGAGCGTTTGGAGGCCTTCCTGGAGGCAGGCGGAAAGCTTGTTTTCATGGGTGATGCGCCGAAGTACGAGGATGCAAAGCCCTCGACCCGCGGCAAGCAACTCTTTGACCGAGCCCGTCAGGTTGCCTTCAACCGAGGCACCATTCTGGAGGAGCTGTACGAGAATCGCAGCATTGAGATCCGCGAGCATAACGGCGCTATGACAACCAACCTGATTCATCAGCTTCGCCGGGATGGAAACGGTCGTTGGCTGTTTATCTCCCATTGCACCGAGCCCTACAACAAGGACGTAGCCCGCGAACAGCATCTCCGCGTGTATGTAAAGGGGCTCTGCAAACCTCAACTCTGGGATACCGTCACGGGCGAGATCAAACCTCTTCCCTACAGTCACCGCAACGGGCGGACTGTGATGAATTTCCGCTTCTTTGACTACGACTCGGCGCTGATCTTCCTGGAGGACACCGGCGATGAAGGTAGTCTTGCCCCCGTTGCCGCGCCCGAACTGACCAACGCGGAGGTTTCGATCCCCACCGAGGTGTCCTACACCCTCTCCGAGCCCAATGTTCTCTTGTTGGATACCGCCCGATACGCGTTGGATGATGAGCCGCTGGCAGGTCCCGAAAACATCCTCCGCATTGACGCCGCCTTCCGTCGCAAGCTGAACTTCCCCGGCTACAGAACTCAGCCCTGGGTAGTGGAGGCCAAGCCCGCCGAGCATACCGTAACCTTGGAGTTTGCGGTGCACAGCGACATCGACTACGCCACCCCCTCTCTGGCGCTGGAGGACGCCGACGTGGCCACCATCATCTGGAACGGTGAAACCGTCGCGGCAAAGCCCGACGGCTACTACGTGGATAAATCCATTCAGAAGGTAGCTCTGCCTCCCATCAAGAAAGGCGTGAATATCCTTCGTGTAACCATCCCCTTCGCAGAGCGGAGCAACTGTGAGGCTATGTACCTTCTGGGTGAATTTGGCGTTCGTATTGCGGGAAGACAGCTTACGGTCACCGAGCTGCCCGACGCCCTGGGCTTCTCGGATCTGACGTATCAAGGGCTTCCCTTCTACGGCGGTGCGTTGTCCTACCACATTCCCGTGTACTGCGCCGAGGAACAGGATACCGTCCTGCGCATTCCCCACTACACCGCCGCCGTCAACACGGTAGAGGTGGACGGAGAAAAGAAAGCGGTCGTGGCTTACCCTCCTTACGACGCCGATCTCGGCCGACTGACCGCGGGGGAGCATACGATTTCCGTCACCGCCTACATCTCTCGCCGCAACTGC
>JAZQXS010000226.1:0-6221 GCA_045633025.1 Eubacteriales bacterium
CCCAGAGAATTGATTGATTTTTTGTCTGTCATCGAAAAACTGAAATGCAACACCCGCCATTCATGGACGTCCAGTGGGCGGCATGAATCCGTGGCCGAGCATTCCTGGCGGCTCGCGGTCATGGCCATGCTCTGCGCCGAGGAATACCCCGATCTGGACATGAACAAGGTCATTAAAATGTGCCTGATCCATGATTTCGGAGAAGCCGTAACCGGAGATATTCCCTCCTTTTTGAAAACCCCCGCGCACGAAAAAGAAGAAGAGATCGCAACTGCATCCTTGCTCTCCCGTTTATCGGGGGATACGCAAGAGGAGCTTAGCCGATTGTTTGCGGAAATGAAGGAGCTTCGGACAGACGAGGCAAAGCTGTACAAGGCTCTGGACAACATGGAGGCCGTACTCTCGCACAATGAAGCGGACATTTCGACGTGGCTGCCGAAGGAATACCGAGAGAATCTGACCTACGGTCAGGAAAACTGCGTGTGGTCAGAGTGGACAACGCAGTTGAGGGAGGAGCTTCGGAAGGACAGTATGGAGAAAATCAACCATTCTGCCAAGCCAAGCATCAAAACCATCGTAGTCGATTTAGACCGGACACTGCTCCGTACCGACAAAACCCTATCCGCCTACACGGCAAAAGTCTTGCGGCGCTGCAAGGAAACCGGCATTGGCATCATGGTCGCAACGGCCAGACCGATTCGCACGGCAAAGCCTTACTGCGAAATCGCGGATTTTGATGCCATGGTCGTATCCAACGGCGCACGGATCATTTTCGGGGATCAGCGAGTGGAGTATGGCATCTCGCAAGAGAGCGCCATACGATTGCTGACCGCATTGAAGCGCTACCCTCATTTCCGGATCACCCTCGAAACAGGGGATCGCGCGTACTCAAACGCCCCCATCAGCGATTATGAAACCGTCATTTCCGATGATTTGGAAGGAATCGTGTCCAAAGAAGGCGCTTTGAAGATTCTGGTACATATCGACGATAGCGAGACGTTAGCGCTTGTCCAAAAGGAGCTGACCGACGATCTCTACCTTACGGTCGCCCACGGATATTTGATTCAGATCATGCATAAGCAGGCAACGAAATGGAACGGTATTCAAGCCATGCTGGAGATTGCCGGTCATTCCCCTGCGGAAACCGCCTATTTCGGAGACGATCATGACGATATGGAACCAATCCGCATGTGCGGAATGGGTATTGCCGTTGCCAACGGTATCGAAGAAGTGAAGGCCGTCGCCGACTATGTTGCAGAGAGCAACGACGAAGACGGCGTGGCAAAATTCATTGAGCGAATGATACTGAAATAAACGCAAAAAGCATGATGCCGTTCCTGGCATCATGCTTTTCGTATATATGGCGATCGCTCAAAGCAATTCCTTATGCCCATACCCCGCGGGATCCTGCATATAGGCGTTGAACCCCTCCCAGATCAGCGCGACGATCTCGTCGGGGGTGCGGCGGGAGGAATCCACCACGAGGTTGAAGTTGTTGTAGTCGTAGTAATCCACGCCGTAGAGCTGCATGAAGCGGGATTGCTCCACCTTACTGCGCTCGACCAACTCGGCGCAAAGCTCATCCACGTCCTCGGCAGGCTCACCGGGGCGGGGATCCTTCATGACCCGCTCGGCGGCGACGCGAGGCTCCACGGTGACGAACACCTTGAAGGAATCGGGGACGAAGTGCCAGGCCATGCGGGAGTCGAAAATGAGCTTGTCATCCTTGCGCTCGGAGGCCACGCGGATGGTGGTGTTGTCGATGAGGTCGTCCATGCTGCGGTCGGAGTCCAGCTTGGCGCTCAGCTCCTTGTTCAGCTCCAGAACGTCCATGCCCCGCTCGGCGGCGGCGGCGCGCAGGATGGCGCCCGTGGAAAAGATCTCAAAGCCGTACAGCTCGACCAGCTTCTTGGCAACCGTGGATTTACCGCTGCCCAGCTTGCCCGTGATGGTGATGTGCATAGGGAATTCTCCTTTGTCAATGAGATGAATATATAGTGGTATTATAGCATATTATGCTGAATTATGCAAGAGGGTTTTTGAATTTTGTGGGTGAAGAAACATGGAAGCCCCCGCCGGGTGGCGGGGGCTTATGTCATTTACAGAACGGAACTGATCAACTCGGCAAGCTTGCTTGAAATGTCACACAAAGCCTCGCATTTGTCATCTGTATCCATGTCAGAGTCTCTGATAAAGGCCGCATGATCCTTGAATACACGGGAAATCATTTCAATCTTATCACAGGTCTGCTCGGTCTTTTGGTTACTGCAAAGATCGTCGTACATATGTCGATACATGTTTAACATCTGCTGGTAGGTTTGCTCGCGCACCGGATCCGTATACTCACTCGGTATCGAATTCTGCAAGGCAACGATCTGATCAAAGATCTCCTTGGCAGTCAACTGAGGTACACGCTTTTCGATTACAACGTTCTCGTTTTCGGTCACCTGGGTATTGTTCGTCTGTTCAGTCATGGTATGATCCTCCAAAATCAAATTTTGATTCGGCGGACACGTCAAAATAATTTCGGTCTGACTCTCTTCAGTAAAGCGTGCCCTGCCGTGCTTGACGAGCCCTTTCGCTCGCTTCGGGTAGGTCGCTTCATACCGATTGCCGGCTTCATCCGTCACCTGCACAGTCTTCTGCGGCGCGGATGCCTCGGTTTCTCGATTTCCGTTTTTTTCCAATGGGTGTCTCCCCCTGTTTCATGTTGCAGTACCGGCGCGGTATGCCGTACCCCGTACCTGTTTGCCCGTTTTTTGTGATGGGTGCCGTCCCCCGGGGCGGTAGTTCCCCGTTCTTGTATTATAGCATATTTTGCACGGGTTGTCAAGGTTTTTTCTCAAACAACTTGACAAAATTCGCCAAATATGGTATGATATGGACGGGCTATCGACTATTCCCTCGGAATAGCCAAACGGTGGCGGTTGCTTTCTCAATCCTGCATTGGGAAAGTCAATTTCTTTTCCGACTCGGCGTAAGCTGAGGTGGGTTGCCTTTCTCAATGTACATTGAGGGAGGTGATATTTATGTACATGACGTGGGAAGTATTTTTCCTCTTTTGCGGTGTTATCATCGAATTGATCGCACTCGTAAGAGATATAACAAATGACGACGATCATGACCATAAAAATAAGAAATAACCGCCTACAACGCTCCAAAGTTTAAGACGGTTATTTCTGTAACTTAAATTTTGGGAAGCAACCGTCATCGGTAGCCTCTCTACTGAACATTATACAGCAAAAGGCGGCGTTTGTCAATACCTTTTGCTTTTTTATTTGCAATTTTGCTCCCCCTAAAAATTTTTCCTTTCAAAACGGCGGTAAACCGCTTGAAACCGGCGCAAACTCACCCTATTCCAGTAGAAATTCCATATTTTTTGCTAAAAACAGCGAAATTCCCCTGCAAAATTGGATTGAATGACGAATTTTCGGAAATTTTCAAAAAATTGAGCAAAAGATATTGCAATTTAGGGAGTTTTCTGCTACAATAATATTGATTTTGCGGTCAGTATGCACACGTGCAAGGATAGACGCTTACCCACACCCCGCGGGGTGCTTGCAGAAACGTCGATGAGCCTTCCGTGTGACGGGAAACGCGCAAAAAGTAAACCTCTTTATAAAGGAGATTTTATGCGACATGGAAAAAGAGATCCTCATTTCACTGCGTGGGGTATCTAAGGCTTTTGACGGCGAGACTATCCTCGATAACGTAAGCCTTGATATCCACGACAAAGAATTCGTCACTTTGCTTGGACCGTCAGGGTGTGGTAAAACGACCACCCTCCGTATCATCGGCGGCTTTGAAACGGCCGATAGCGGGGAGGTTTTTTTCGATGGTAAGGAGATCAGTCAGGTTCCACCCTACCGCCGTCTTGTCAACACGGTTTTTCAGAAGTACGCGCTGTTTCCCCATTTGAACGTCTATGAGAACGTAGCCTTCGGCCTGCGTTTGAAAAAGACCCCCGAGGACGAGATCAAGACCAAGGTGCAGGAAATGCTGGCCATGGTCAACCTCAAGGGTTTTGAGCGCCGCCGCGTCACCACCCTCTCGGGCGGTCAGCAACAGCGTGTGGCCATCGCCCGCGCCCTGGTCAATCACCCCCGCGTGCTCCTGCTGGATGAGCCCCTGGGCGCGCTTGACCTCAAGCTCCGCAAGGACATGCAGACCGAGCTCAAAAAGATCCAGCGGCAGACCGGCATCACGTTCATCTACGTCACCCACGACCAGGAGGAGGCGCTCTCCATGTCTGACGTCGTGGTCGTCATGTCGGGCGGCCATATCCAGCAGATCGGCTCCCCCGTGGACATTTACAACGAGCCCGTCAACGCCTTCGTAGCAGACTTCATCGGCGAATCCAACATCGTGGACGGCTTCATGCTGGCCGACAAGCGGGTACGCTTCTCGGGTCACACCTTCGACTGCATGGACGGCGGCTTCGCGAAGAACGAGCCCGTAGACGTAGTAGTACGCCCCGAGGACGTGGACGTCGTGCCCGCTGACAAGGGTATGCTCACCGGCACCGTCTCGTCGGTCACCTTTAAGGGCGATTACTACGAGATTATCGTGGACGTGCAGGGCTTCAAGTGGATGCTGGAGACCTCGGACTACGCCGCCCCCGAGACCACCATCGGACTCTACATCGAGCCCGAAGCCATTCACGTCATGAAAAAATCCGAATTTTCGGGTCAGTTTGGCGACTATTCCTCCTTCAGTGATGAAATGGATCACCTGTCGGATATCCCCGAGGAGGAAGAAGAATGAAGCATACTGCTATCCAGCCCCCTCCCCGGACGCATCGTAAGCGCAGGGATGCCCAGAATAATATCTTCCAGAAGATCGCCGCCGTTCCCCACGTTGTCTGGACGGTCATGTTCATCGTGGCGCCCATGCTCTTCGTGCTCTACTTCGCCTTCACCGATATGGACGGGCACTTCTCCCTGTCCAATATCACCGAGCTTTCCCAGTACACCAACGTTTTCATCCTCTCCATCGCCTTTGCGCTGATCGCCACCGCGGTCTGCCTGATCATCGGCTATCCGCTGGCCTACTTCATGTCCCGTCAATCCGCCAAAATGCAAAAGGTTCTCATGGTGCTCATCATGCTCCCTATGTGGTGCAATCTGCTCATCCGTACCTACGCGCTCATGGCGCTGCTGGACAACGGCGGTCTGCTCAACTCCCTGCTGGGCAGTCTCGGATTAGATCCCCTCCCCATCGTGGGTTCCTACTTCGGCGTCATTCTGGGTATGGTTTACGATTTCCTGCCCTACATGGTGCTCCCCATCTTCACCGCCATGACCAAGCTGGATTATCGCTACATCGAGGCCTCCGCCGACCTGGGGTGCAATTCCTGGCAGACCATGACCAAGGTTATCATGCCCTTGACCCTGTCGGGCGTGGTATCGGGCGTGACCATGGTATTCGTTCCCTCCATCAGCACCTTCTACATCTCTCAAAAGCTGGGCGCGGGTAAGATCGACCTCGTGGGTGATACCATCGAGCGTCTGTTCCAGAACGCCTCCACCTACAACGTAGGCGCCGCCATGTCTCTGGTCATGATGATCCTCATCATCATTTCTGTGGCGATCATGAATCGTTTCTCCGACAAGGAAGGAGGTATGATCCCGTGAAATTCCTTTCCAAATTCTATATCGGCATCATCTTCTTCCTGCTCTACATCCCCATCGTGGTGCTCATCATCTTCTCCTTCAACGAGTCGGGGAGTCTGGCTGATTTTTCGGGCTTCTCCCTCACCTGGTATGAGGAGCTCTTCCACGACAAGGAAGCCTTCTCGGCTCTTCGGAATTCCTTGATCCTGGCGATCTCGTCGTCGGTGATCGCCACACTGCTGGGCACCTTCGGCGCGCTGGGCCTCCATCGGATGCGCAACCGCTACGTCAAGCAGTCGGTTCTGACCATGACCAACATCCCCATGATGAACCCCGATATCGTAACCGGTGTCTCCATGATGCTGCTTTTCGTGGCTGTTGCCACGTTTCTGAGCACCCGTGAGCTCTTCGGCTTCGGTACCCTGCTCATCGCCCACGTTACCTTCAACCTCCCCTACGTCATCACCTCCATCCTCCCCCGCTTCAAGCAGTTGGACAAGTCCCTGGCCGAGGCGGCGCAGGATCTGGGCTGCACCCCCTCCCGCGCGTTCTTCATGGTAGAGCTTCCCGAGATCATCCGCGGCATCGTGTCGGGTCTCATGATGAGCT
>JAZQXS010000227.1:0-33146 GCA_045633025.1 Eubacteriales bacterium
GACGCACAGCAGTCCTACTGGAACTCCGCCACCGAGGGTCTGGGCGTAGTGGTGCCCAAGCAGAAGAACTACCACATCGCCAAGCCCTTTGATATTTCCTACGAGTGCCGTAGCGAGATGTGCATGCTCATGAAGGATATGGGCATTGACATCAACTACCACCACCCCGAGGTTGCCGCCTCCGGTCAGTTTGAGATCGAGCCCCAGCTGGGTGAGGTGGTCCACATGGCTGACGCCACCATGATGATCAAGTACATCATCCACAACACCGCCCTGAAGTACGGCAAGACCGCCACCTTCATGCCCAAGCCCATCTACGGCGAGGCAGGCAGCGGTATGCACGTGCATATGCTGCTGATGAAGGACGGCAAGCCCGTATTCTCGGACGACAACGGCTACGCTCACCTGTCCAAGGAAGCCCACTGGTTCATGGGCGGTCTTCTGAAGCACATCGCTTCCCTGTGCGCCCTGACCAACCCCTCCACCAACTCCTTCAAGCGTCTGGTACCCGGCTTTGAGGCGCCCGTTACCGTGGGCTACGCCACCTCCAACCGCTCGGCGGTCATCCGTATCCCCGCCTACGCCAAGAGCCCCGACAAGCGCCGCTTCGAGCTCCGCAACCCCGACGCGACCTGCAACCCCTACTTCTGCTACGCCGCCATCCTCATGGCCGGTCTGGACGGCATCAAGAACAAGATCGATCCCCACGCCGAGGGCTGGGGTCCCTCCGACTTCAACCTCTACCACCTCTCCGACGAGGAGAAGGCCAAGCTCAAGGGCCTGCCCACCACCCTGAACGAGGCGCTGGACGCGCTGGAGGCCGACCACGACTACCTGACCGCAGGCGGTGTGTTCCCCGAGGAGCTGCTCCGGAACTTCATCAAGACCAAGCGGGCTGAGTGCGCCGAGCTTGCCAAGATCCCTCATCCTGCCGAGTTTGATAAGTATTATAATCTGTAATTTTATATGAGTCATTGCGGGGGAAAAACTTCTTGAAAGAAGTTTTTCCCCGGCGCCCCCTTTTCAAGAACCTTCCAAAAAAAGAAAATGTGTCATATATAGTGGCTCTATTAAACTTCTTAGTTGTTATACCTAAAAATGCAGAAATATCATTGATATTTCTGCATTTTTATTCATTTGCCTCTTGACAAAAAGTAACGAATATGGTATAATATAAACAGGTGAAATACTGCAAAAAGGAGGTACATTATGAACGATTTGAACCAGATTTTTTCCATACTCAAGGGTCTGAATCAAGAGGAACTGCAGGTTATTTCGCAGAAAATTCTTGCTCAGTTGCAGTGTACGGAAAGAGAGAAAAAGCATGTAGCTCCGAGTGAGATCGTGTGCAGAAAATGTGGAGATGGCGGTTGTGCAACAAAATACGGAACGACCGCGAAGGGGCAACAGAGATATCGTTGCAAGCATTGTGGAACTGTGTTTACTTCCACCTCTTTTTCTGCGCTTTCCCATACGCATTGCTCAGTAGACAAATGGGGAAAGTATATCGTTCTGATGTTGCAAGGCGCTTCTTTGGCCAAATGTGCAGATGCGTGCGGAATCAGTGTTCCTACGGCGTTTAAGTGGAGACACAAGATTATGGCGGTTCTTCAAAGAGATCAGGAGGAACGCAAATTGAACGGCTTAGTAGAGACGGACGATATGTTTTTCTCTATCAGCTATAAAGGCAATCACACAAAGAGTTCTCGCTTCTCGATGCCTCGCAAGGCTCATAAGCGCGGCAATGACACAAAGGTGCAGCCTTGTGGTAAGGTGTGTGTTCTTTGTGCTATGGAACGAGGAGGACAAGCCTACGGCGAGGTTATGGGCGTTGGCACAGTCAGTCAGCCGATGCTTGCGTACGCCTTCCAAAACAGACTTGGCACGGATTCCGTTGTTGTTGCGGACAGAGCCCACAGCATCAAATCTTACTTTGACAAAACTCCGATAGAATTGATTCAAGTCGCAGCCCATGTAGGCAAGCAAGGCACTCCGCCTCAGATCAAAGGTTCCTTCCATATCCAAAACATCAACAATATGCACAACCGAATCCGTCGCTTCCTACGTTCTTACAACGGTGTATCCTCAAAATATCTAAACCATTATATCAATCTTTTCGTATGGATCGAAAATCACAAGAAAAATACTCAGGAAAATTTGCATACCTCCATAAACAAGTATCTCGGTCAACAGAATACGTATATACGCGGGGCGGAGATTGTCAATCTGCCTCCGATTCGTTTCGTGGCGTAGATGGCCGCCAAGAAATCTCATATCTCTGATAATCTGCATAACAGCAATGCGTTAGGATCTGATTCACGTAACTTGGCGATAATTTGTATTTTTCGTGCGCCCACAGACAAAATTCTCTTCTTGTGCCTTCCCAGCGCAAATAGTCAACAAATACAGCTCGGTCTCGCTGAATAGATTCTTCTTTTGTGATTCTGCTTTTTTTTAAGAGACTTTCCGGAGTAACGGATCGCATAGTATCAATGATTTTTCGAACGCTGGATTCCTTGTATTGAAATTCCTCCACGATGTTTTCAATGCACTCTCTCGTCGACAACCCTTGGGCCGATAAATCCAAAAAGCGATTGTACACTGTTTTATACACCTCCTCCAGAGTTTTGTAGGTGAAGGTCTCATGAATATAGAATGGCTCCCGTAGCGCATTGATTCTCTTTTGCTTGGATATGATATTTTTTATGGTTTGCTTTGTAAGACCGTACTCGGTTGTCATCACATTGTAGAATTCTTCCGGGCTTCCTTGCCAGTTCATCTGTTTATCATATATTTCGGTGTTTCTTTGTGTGTACGTCTCGTAGCGATAGGGGTATTTAATGTTCATCAGCTTGTCGCGCTGTTCTTTTTCTTCTGCCAACCTTACTTTTTTGATATTATTTATTCCCATTGCTTTACAGCATTTTCTTATGATAAAGTAGATCATTATTCGAGATACCCCGTAATCCTCGGCAATATCCACCACCCGTTCTCCAGTTGCATATCTGGCGCATATCGTTTTCGCGCGCTCTGGGTCACGAATACGTATGCAGGTTTGGGGTGGTTCTTGGTTCATAGGATCTTGAAAAAACGGGAGTGCTGAAATCTCTTCTGCGGTCTTATACAGATTCGGACGTAACAGAATCGAAAAAAGCGCTCGATATCCCTCCTTCATGTCGTATCGGTAGCGATCTTTCCATGAGAATAAGCAAATATATCCCGGTAGCAATCTCGAGGAGACTCCCGAAAACCCGCCTAAAAACTTTTTGAGTCTTGAATGATAAGAGTTGATCTTTTGTATTTGCCTAATCACCTCTTGGTTTTTCTTACTGTAATAGTTTTTTGGCACTATCTCTTCGCCTTCTCGAAGCAACTTTGCTTGACGGATAGGGATTTCGATGGTTCGCGCATATTTGTGAAGTGACGTTAACTTATCAGAAAATATGCAGGATACGTTTTCTTTGGAAATGGAATCTGTCATGGCGGAGGCAATCCGTTTCGCAGATGGAGTACCCAGACCGGTTACACGCGCAACCGAGTTCCCGTATTCGTCCAACGCTGTTTCAATACATACCTGTTCTTGGGATAGTCCCGGGGTGTGAACTTCAGAGCCCCTTTCTCGTGGCTTCCTATCTAAGGAAAAACCGACTTGTCGGCTTCGATTCCCTTTATAACTCTTTGTTACATATGTTTCGTCCATGACAACGTTCCCCTGTAGTTTTACTTCTTGATCGAGCAAGTAAAGTGCGTAAAACACACGCAGACGGTACTCGTGAACGGTCGTTTTGCTGATGTTGCACAATCGCGCGGTTTCTTCCTCTGAAATGCCGTTTGTCAAACAATTTAGAAACCGTTGCCAATCCGCGAAAGAAAACCGGCACCCGTAGATGATGGAACGATTGATAACGGTAAAAACTTTTCCGCATTCTTTGCAACGGTAACGCTGAACCTTTTCCCCTGCGTGGGTTTGGTATCCGAATGCAATATTATTCTGACCACCGCAGAATGTACACGTAGCACCGGATACATCAGAGACTTCCGATACATTCGGTTGTATCAATTCACTAAACGAGGAGATTCCAGATGCTTTGGTCAAAAGAAGATTTCCTGCCAGATTTTCTATGTAACCAAGGTCTTGAACGGAACATTCCGATAACAAAAACTCCATTTGCGCTTTGATTGTAAATGATAGTGGATTCGATTCAACATCGGTGGAAGGCGTTTCAATCGGTTGGATCGGTTGTTTGGTGAGAATGGAGATATTCCCACAGGCGCGTTTTTTCCAGTATTCGGATTCTTCAGCCAAAAATTTTTTAACAAGTGTCTTGTCCTTCCTCCAACTCTCTTCTTCGCTCGTGTGATAGATTCGGCTATTCCCGTGCATCATATGCTCGGCTTTCGTTAACTCGGCAAAAGGGGCATCGTAATCTTGACCAATATGATGAAGCTCGATGATACCGGTCGGATCATCAAACATATAAGGAGAGTAGCCGTCCTGCATAAGCTGAAGATTCGTTTTTCCTTTGGTTGCTATCCACAGATCGGGGTCAATTTCTTTAATTAAGGCACGGCGTGTCACGCGAGCCTCTTGCAGTGCTAAATTCGCATAGGCCTGTAATTCTTTGAACGTTGTTATGTGGTCATTGATTTCCGAGGAATATGGGCTAAATTGATTGATCCACGCATTTTGCGTTTGGATACAGTTCGTTTTTGCTGTGGAATAAAGTCCTGCGACAATATTGGCGCGATTTGAAGCCAAAGAGCTAAATAATTCGTTATTCATATACGACCTTTCATTGATAGATATTATTTTTAGGAGTTAAGCATGAAATTAAGATTAGTTGCGATTGGTGATAAAAAATTCTTGTATTGTCCAAATGGCAGTATTATGGCTGTCGATCAGAATGTATTGTATCGGCTATTGCATGAGTTCCATAAGCCTACAAACTTTCGAGGGCATGACGGATACTGGACCGAACAGACATCGGACATGTCGGGAGCCCAGGGAAAGACTTTGGCCGTTGTGGATGATACGCTATCCTTGATCATTTACTCACCCAAAACTTTTGATGCGGTTAAGAGTCCTGTCGAATACATATCGGCCAGTGAATACGCCGATATGCACGGCTGTACACCAGCGATTATCAAGCGATATTGCTACGACGACCGCATCGAAGGCGCACAGAAAATTCGAGGATGTTGGCTGATTCCCAAAAACGCACCGTATCCGGACAGAAAGCCAAGAGAAGTGAAAAAAGAACATAAATAAAACAAAAAAGAGCGCATCTCACCTACTTTCCATAATGAAAGTAAGTGAGTCGCTCTCTCGCGTTTATCTCTTGGCTCGCCGTGCACCAGGAGTCTCTTAGCATTGACCTATTTTTACCGAATCGTGTGCAATTCCGGTGGCGCCTTGGCCCGGCGTCGGCACATGATGACCGTTCTTCGCGCGATGGCGAAGGTGCTTCCGGGCTCGCGCCAGTGACCACACACGGTTTTATAACACGATTTCTTGTCATACCCTCAGCCGGTATTTGTTAATTTTTGTTGAACGATGGTGTGCTGGGTAAAATTCTGCGTATAATAATTATAGAGGTCTTTACCAAACACCTTTCGTAAATGTAAACAATTTACCAGCCGAAAATGTGGTAAAATTTACATTATACCTCACCCGATTATACCACAAATGGGAAATTTTTGCAACAGATTCAGATTATATTTTCGATTTTTTTTCGATATTTTCTGTAAAATAATCGCGAGTCTACCCTTTGTGTCGTATATCGTATGGTGAAATACGGAAAAGAGAGGTCAAAAAATGTCACGCAGAGGGGATAGCGTATATCGCCGTAAGGATGGATTATGGGAAGCGCGTTATGTCAAGAGCATCGATTCGTCCGGGAAAAAGAAGTACGGATCGGCGTACGGGAAAACATTGAGAGAAGCAAAAGAAAAACGGCAGGCTGCCATGGACAACCTGCTTCTGTTTCAGGACCCCGTAGGGCCTCGAAATATCACCATAGGACGGATTGTCACCGAATGGTTATACATCAATCACCAACGCCTCAAAAGTTCAACAGCGCAAAGATATGACGGCCTGTGGAGGAATCACATCGAGTCAACGATTGGAAACCATACAGTGCTGAGTTGCACCACCATTGTACTGTACGAGTATGCTATGGGTTTACGCAACGAAGGACTTTCGCCGAGCTCAGCCAATTCCGTGTTGACTTTTCTGCATTCCTGCTTCAAGTACTGCCATAGGCAGTACCGCCTCCCCATGCCGGATTTTATCTACTTTCCCAAGGAAGAAAAAGAAATGCGCGTGCTGTCCCGAGAGGAGCAGCAACGGTTGGTAGCCTACCTGTTAAAGGATATGGATATCTATAAATTCGGCGTGCTGCTCGCGCTCTATACGGGGCTTCGAATCGGCGAGCTTTGTGCGCTTCAATGGGGAGACATTCAAAACGAAACTTTGACCGTTCGCAAAACCATGCAACGTCTGAAGTCGGAGAAGAATAATAAGACGGAGCTCAATGTAGGAACGCCCAAAACCCATTCCTCTCTGCGTACGATCCCCATCCCATCCTTCATCTCGCCCTACCTACATATGTTCGACCGGGATCAGCTTCCGGATGAATACGTGCTGGGCACAACTGATTTTCCGGTCGTAGAGCCCCGCGTTATGCAGTATAAATTCGACGGGTACATGAAGGAGCTGCACATTCAGGGCACGTCCTTCCATACGCTGAGACATAGCTTTGCGACGAGGTGTATCGAGTGCGGAATGGATGCCAAGACTTTGTCATGTATCCTTGGGCACGCGAATGTCACAACAACCCTGAATCGATATGTCCATATCTCTGCCCATCAGATGAGAGAAAATTTAGAAAAGCTCCAATTATATACAAACCCACAGTGATCCTTGTGGTAATTATATTGTAATGTCCCCCAAAAGCTTTATCCGACAACGGATTTTGCTGATGGGGGCATTTTGTTTACAACTGCGAAAAAATTCGCTTTTTTCTCGTCAAACACATATTTCAAGGAGAAACAATTATGATGGCGCGCTTTTGCACAAAATGCGGCAGAGAATTGGACGAAAACCGCCGATGCAGTTATTGCTCAGCAAACAAAAATAAGCCTCTCGCTGTATTTACGAATGTAGCGAAGAGGTTTTTGGCGTTTATCATGTCGCGAATAGGCCTTGGGTGTGCAACTCCTGAGGAGACTTTGGATGTTTTTGAACGAAAACTATCCATCGTTCCGGATATACTAAAGCCCAATGATGGTGAGACGCCGATAAAGCAATATGAAATTGCCAAGCTTCGTTCGAGGCTGCATTTGAAAAGAGCCGACGGACGTCTTCAAGTGACCAATAAACGTATTATTTTCCGTGCGGCGGGTATATCTCCAACCGGGAAAAACACATTGCAATATGAATTCCGGATTGAAGAAATCGGTGGATTGGAAGTCAAAAAATCCCATCGGTTGAGTGTATCGAATGTATTTCTGACAATAATAATGACGGGACTCGTTGATGATTATGTAGCCGATTTTTTCCATTGGATCGAAAGCTTCTCCACACTGACAGCATTACTCATGTGTTACGGAATCTCCACGGTTGCTTTGGTGTTGTTCTTTTTGGTCAAAAAGAAATTTTGGTTGAAGTATTTGATACTCTCTTTTGCGGTTGGTGCCAATATAGGCATATATAATTTTTCTATCGCAGCCATCGACACTTTTTTAGGCAACTTTGTTTTTGGACTCAATGAGGCGGTCCTATTGATAACCGGTGTTTTTTGGCTCGTTAATTTGTTTCTCGTATGCTTTGTCCCGGATTTGCGTATCTCCATTAAAACAAAATCGGCGGGCGAAGCTATTCAAATCCGAAGAAAGGTTCGCGGTATTTTTAGAAAACAACCGACAGAATATACGGACTTTTCGACCGTTTGTCCATGGACTG
Source organism: Eubacteriales bacterium (assembly GCA_045633025.1). Classification (GTDB taxonomy): domain Bacteria; phylum Bacillota; class Clostridia; order Oscillospirales; family CAG-272; genus CAMEON01. Next base: position 7,964 of record JAZQXS010000227.1, read on the forward strand.
ACACCGATCAAGCAATCGTAGAGCTCGGCGCTATGATCGACGATCTGCAAACCATGGGTGATTACGCGATTGAAAAATGGAAAGTAGATATTTCGGAAGATAACCAAAATTCAAATATGTAAGTAGGACACAGATATGGCTACAAAAAAACATCTACGGCGCACCAATGCTTCCTCGACAATCTATCCTCCCCAAGAACACTCCTATGTTTGCCTCATCAGCGAAATTGTTCGTTTCACAGCCACAATTTTATGCGCGCTTGCTCCATTAGCAGGGATCGCCCATGCCGTTTGGACGCTTGATGAGTATGTCTGGTATGAAATCTTATTATACGGAGTAGGAAGCGAAATCCTTTGCCTGGCTCTCATAAGCTTATTGATATTAGTACTTAAACCTTCATTTTTCTTCTCCCGTTTGTTTTTTGTGAGAAAAGTAAAGGCAAGCGAAAACCAAAAAAGCGAAAATGAGCTGAAGCGCATGGTTATTCCTCAGTTGCCGCAAGAAGAACTTCATCCATGCACAATGAACGAGTTTTCCAAAAATTATTTGCTCAACATCGAAACCCTTTGTGAAAAACGAATTGAATTGCAGAAACTACGAGCAAAGCGCGAAGCATATGCCGAGTGGAAGTGGATCCTCGCCGGCTTTATGGCTGTATCCGCGGTCCTTTTGATTTGGGCTTCTATTGTGGCTTTTGCGCTTGTTTTTGTTTTTATCATGGTCTTTGCAGCTTTTTTGAGTGTAAACCCCAAAAGGTTCAATTCGCGAGATGATAGGTACCGCAGGCGAGAAAAGAATGAGTCAAACAAAGAGGATCCTCTATTTATACGATTATATGAGTGTGTTGAAAAAAGAGATGAAAAAGCAAAAAAACAGATGGAACAAATATCTCGTGAAATCCGCGAACACGAGCTGGAAAACGAGCGTATTTTACGGGATCATATAGAAAAGTCTGAAATTGTCAACGATACCCTCTAAAAGAACCACACGATAGTATTTATACGAAACCACAATCAAACTCAACAAATATCAAATTTTGAAAGGAATACTACCATGAAAAAGTTTTTGATTCTTTTGTCCGTTATTTCCGCGTTCAGCATGACGACTTCCTGCAAGAGCAAGGTGGAATGCGATTTCTGCAGTGAACTGAAATACTGCGAAGAACGCGTCCTGTTTGATGACGAAGAGGTCAAGATGTATATCTGCGAAGATTGTCTGAACGAGCTGGAAGAGGCATTCGCCGGTGAGTAACTGCCGGTATAGAAAGGAGATTTGAATAGTGACTGATTTAACAAGAGGCATTTTGAAATTGAAGGGATGACCTTGTCCTAAAACAAATAACACAAATAGAAGGGATGATTTTTTCAGTGAAAATCCTATTTAATTGTAATTGTTGCAAAGTTGTATTTGAAGCAAATGAAAAATATTCTGGTCAAACGCTTCTCATTGAAGGCGAGGGAAATCTCGAAAGAGAGTTTTTCGTTTATAAATCTCATATTCACCAAATGTGTTGGACAAAACCCACAGAATTTGGAGATAATCGTTTTGTTCTTGTAGACGAATATCTTCGAAATGATGTTCTTTCGTATGTAATGGAAGAAGCAAAGAAGTACGACCTGTCACTGGTTCTATGGTAACAGGTGGTGTATCATGTATTTTGATATTGATGCTCACAGGGATTGTTTTAAAACAAAGGACGACGAAGCATATTTTTGGCACGGGCGAACCAATGGTATTGGCGGTCAAAATGTTGCCGTGGATATTGCCTCAGAAAGCAACGGCAAAACCTTAGAAATGTGTATGCTTGAAAATCAAAAGGAATTAGAAAAAGCTGGGGTTGAATTCTTAAGAAAGCCTGACGGAAACGTTGAAATCTTTTATGGATCAAATCAAGAAGAATCTGCGAAATTTTGGAACGATTGTTCGAAAGCATTTGTAGAACAAGCATCTGGTAATGTTCACGTAATAGAGGGAACCGATCTGCGGCCTAATGGGCAGTCAGAAAAAGACTATCCCAGTATCTACAACCAAATTGAACGCCCTACACTTGAACAAAATCAGCAAGTCAACTGTATTACACAAATTGACCCTTTTACCAGAAATCAAACAGGATCCGAATCTTTTGATACACATAATAAATCCCGTGATATTGATGAAGCGACAGATTCGGGACGAAGCGAAGGTTTGCACGCACCAAACAATTGAGAAAACACTCGGGGCTCCGTAGATTCCAATTCCTCCGATGGCTTTTTTAACGCCAAAATTGATACTCCCAAACAAAACGATACCCCCATCACACCAACGCAAACTATAAACAACGGTCAAAAATACGGCATGTAAAGGTAAAACATTATGAATACCACCAAAAGACAACAAAGTAGCGTATTATTCGGTGACGAATTACGGCAATCAGTTCCGCATATCAGCTTTCCTTCCGATATCTGCACGCTTCATGGGAAAGACAAGGGCGGTCATCCGGCACAACTCGGATTTAACGAGGATATTTTCAGCAAGCACGTAATGCTTCTTGGCGGCATCGGCACCGGAAAAACCAATGTTTTTTATCAAGCTTTGTCTCAGATCGGTAATCGCCTCACCGAAAACGATGTCATGATTATTTTTGACACCAAGGGAGACTTTTACAAGGAATTTTACCGTCCGGGAGACGTGGTCATCAGCAACGATGATAAGGCGACGGGCCCCAACGGGAAAGATTTTTGGAATATCTTCAACGAGGTAAACGCGGGCGAACACGAAATGGAAAGTATTATAGAGATTTCAAAGAGCCTTTTTGCGGAAGCGTGTGAGAAAACGAACCAGATTTTCTTCCCGAATGCGGCGAAGGATCTTTTCATGGCCTCCGTGCTTCATTTTTTGCGCTACGTGCCGCGAGAGGCGTGTACCAACAAGAATCTAGCCCATCACATTCACTCGTCTACATCGGGCGATATGAGGGCAATGCTGGCCGCCTATGATGATCTGCGAGCCATGACCAGTTACATATCCTCGGACGATTCTCCTCAGACACAAGGTGTTTTATCGGAACTCCAGCAAATTATTCGAGAGATTTTTATCGGAAATTTTGCCTTGGGCGGAACGCTGTCCCTGAAGGATCTTGTGCGCCAAAAAGGCGGCAAGCGAGTATTCATCGAATATGACCTGAGCATCGGCAGCATGTTGTCGCCCGTGTATTGCCTTATGTTTGATATGGCTATCAAAGAAGCTCTCGGGCGGAAACGCAGCGAAGGAAACGTTTATTTCATCACAGATGAGTTCAAACTGTTGCCTCGTTTGAAGCATATTGACGACGCTGTGAATTTTGGCCGTAGCTTGGGCATTAAGTTCATGATTGGCGTCCAAAACGTCGAGCAGATATACGAGGCATACGGCGAAGAACGAGCGCGAAGCATCCTGTCCGGCTTTTCGACGAACATATCTTTCCGCGTGAACGACGGAAAAACGCGCGAGTATATCCAAGACCTTTACGGCAAAAATCAGAAATTAGAGTCCTATCTCCCCACAAACCAAAAGAGCGGCATTGTGGAAACACAGCGTGAAGCAAATGTGGTTGAAGATTGGGACATTACCAATTTGAAGATTGGAGAGGCTATCGTTGGTATTCCGGGATATGAGCCTTTCGTTTTTCAGTTCGACAAATACTAACGTTAATGATGGAGCTATGTTATGAAGTTCTGTAAATATTGCGGCCGAGAACTCAATAAACACGAAAGGTGTTCTTGTGCAGAAAACATCAAAAAAAGGAAATTTCCAAGCCGATCGGCGTTGCAGCTTTATATTATTGCCGCTGGTATCCTTGCTTTCGCGGTAATTATCACTATCGGCGCTGTTCGTCATAATTCTTTGGGATCTCAAACAACCGATACGTTAACAAGCAACACAGAGGAAACCCGGAGTGATTCTGTACCGGAAACGCCGCCTGTCTATGAGGTAAATACGAATACTCCTGTAACCGAGGAAATTACTACAAGCCAACCCATCAAAATCGACCTCATCGAATTTTTGAACTATCCCGTAATTTCAGGTTTTGACGGCGAGGGTGTTGCCGTTGCTTCGTTCGATTACTCCGGATTGACCGAAACCCTTGTGAAGGCTTCTTCCGATGGCACGAAATATGATGCGTATTATGAGTTGGTAAATCAAATCGTTTTGGATGTGTCCCCAAATACCAATCTCAAAAACGGAGACGAAATAACCGTAACTGTTGCCATCCCGGATGCTTTCCAAGACAAAGTGAACGGTTTTTCTGCAAAATTCACCGTTAGTGGACTGACCGAGTTACGTGAGGAAGATGTTTTGGCTCTGTTTGAAGTTATATTTGTCGGTATTTCCGGGGAAGCCAAAGTCGAAATTTCAACAAATGACTATTTAACTCTTTACGATTTCATCGTGACACCGGGAGCCGAAAACCTGTCGAATGGCGATGAAGTTATGTTGGAACTGACTGAAGCGGCCATCAATCGTACGAAAACGGAACATCATATTAAGCCAACGCGCACTTCGTTAAGTAAAACAGTTCAAGGCCTTGCTGAATATTTGACATCGGCTGATCAACTACCGACGGATGTGGTTTCGGATATCGCAGCTCGTTTTCTGGATGAAATAGAGGCAAATTACAACGGATACGGTATGTTCACAGCAGATTCTTTCAAACAAGAAGGAATCTACTTGCTTGTGTATAAAGATGACGCATCTTTCCTGGGGCCGAATGATCTTCGATTGGTGATTGAGGTGTCATATGTTGAGCACCACCCCCTTTGGGAGTCAGGTCAAATCAAGCGCTTATGCTTAGCATTTACCGAAGATAAACTTATAGTTAATCCCGGCCAAACCGCAGAACTGTCCTATGAGGATGGAATGCAACATAACTATACGGTCGAACAACTTGAAGAATACTATCACATAACCCAAATTAGTTGAGTTCATACCACGCAAAAAGCTACCATCCGGCCTTTGTCGGTTTGGTAGCTTTCTTCTTACTTAACACAAACCGCCCACATAGGGCGGTTTGCCATCGAATATTATTCGATTTGTTGTTTGGCGGAATTAAGCATCAGTCAAGAGGCCATTCCCAGCCAAAGACGGTACCGTTGCCAATGGGCGAATACCAGATTTTTTTCACGATTTCAAATAACCAATCGAACATATTAGCCATTCCTTTCTCCCCTATAAGCCTGGGGGCAAGCATATAAACGACAAAAAGAGCACATCCCATTTACTCAAAAACACATGCGGATTGGTAGCATAAATTACATTATGCCGCACTCGCTTAGCGTTTTTTTTAATGGAATGTGCTCTCACATTCATCGGCTCTCCACACGGAAAGCCGTTTGTTGATAGGAATATTGTACCATAAAAAAGAAAATTTGTCAACTACTCGTTAATTTGTTTTTCGGTTATTCTAAGACTTTTTCATAAAAAAATTTTTCTTCCATCCTTTACTTGACATATATTGCCGTTCGTGGTATAATATTAGGCAAATTTTTTCTACATAGAAAGGCATCAAAATGAAAAAATCAGTTTTAATCGCCATTATCGCCGTTGCGCTCGTAATTATCGGTGTCGTTGTATCGATTATTATTTTCCCGATGATCAAAAAGCCAACTGACACTGCCCCCCCTCTAGAAACCAACGATGATTTGACAGAAAGCATTGCCAATGACCACGGAAATGCCGAGTTGAATTCGAATGTGAATCTATATGACAAATCAGATACACGATCCATTGAGGATTCCATTTTGTCCGCCTCAAGCAAAGGCGATCACCTTGTTCTCGACCTTGAAAAAGACTCTCCGTTGGGTTCCCTTGAAAAAGGAGATATATTCTTGCTTCAAGGAGATCCCGATTCTCCGTTCGGAGAATGCTATTTCGGGAAAGTCGTATCCAAAACCAATCAAGACGGGAATGTTTCCTTCGAAATCGAAACCCCCGAGATCGATGAGGTGTTTGATTCCATCGATTTCGATTTTTCACAGGAGATAAATCTTTCCAACGCGTCGAGTGTGATCACGCCCGAAGGTGTGACTGTTCGTACGGTAGACGATTTGTCAGCGGAATTCGATCTGCAGGACGCCGGAGTGAAAACCGGAAGCATTGCGACTCCCGGTATGTCTCTTTTGAGCAACACCCAAACAACTAACGAAGGTGTTACCCCAAATGTATCGGGTAACAATATCCTGATTGAATTTAGTTTGGATCTTCAAAAGCTCATAGGAGAGAAAATGTCTCCTTCCGATGGAGAAAGTGAAGCCAAGGATGATCCAGAACTGCCAACAAGCGGGGCTTTCTATACGGTTTATTATACAAATGCAAAGCTTCATTATCATAAAGAAGATTGTCACCTTGTGAAAAGAAAAGATTATTCAACATCGATCAGCGGAGCCAAATCTATGGGGCTTACAGCTTGTAAAATATGCAGACCGTTCGATTCATCCATGGAGACCGATACCAACTTGACATTAACTGGCACAATTGGACTGAAGGACATAAAAGTCAGCATCGAAAGTGAAAGCGGGGATTGGGATATCGCAGATGGATTCGATAATTTTAAAATCAAAACAGATGGAAACTTTGTCGCTGAACTCAAACTGCACGGTGATATTGAATACGAATTTTCAAGCGAAGAGCGAGAGATATTGATCGATGAGAAACGCGAGTGGTCGTTCGAATGGTCCGACAAGAACGACAAAGATAAACTCATATCCTTCGAAGGCTTGGATAAAAAACTGTTCCCACTTCTGTTTATCGCTTATGATGGAAAATGGAGTGTGCAAGCGGGAATTGGTAGCAATGATGATGTGGCCATGCCGTTAACGATTGGACTCATGCTGTATACCGACATTGAGGGTAACATAACCGCAGGTGCCGATTTGTATTGTTCGTACGAGTATTCGATAGAACGTGAGATTGACATTTTCAAGGATGGAAAATTTTTGGGCATCGGCGCATCCGACGAAGATAACCCGTCCGAGTCCTCCGAAGCCGAAGGAAAGTCTAAGTGGGGACTTAAATTTGAGGCGAAGGCAGAGGCGGATGTGCAGTTGTTAAACGGTTCCGTCATGCTATACGTGGGCAATATCAATCTTCTTGAATTATCCATATTTAAATTCGGAATAGAGGCCAACGGAACCGTCGCTTTTGATTCTGACAAATGGCAAAATGATCACCACGGCTTATCCGCGGAAGGGAAGGTTTACGCATACATGGAGTTCTTCCAACTGGATTTCAAAGCAAAAATTGAATCCAAATGGGGCATTGACGAAGAGCGATCCGCGCATTTCGGTCCTGCGAAACGAATGCAGTGGGGCTTTGCCGGAACCACGGAGAAAACAGAAACGATGGAAAACGGCGTGGTCTATACCTCCTACGGCGACGGCACCTGCTTTGTCAGCGGAACCGACTATTTCTTACCCGAAAAGGTTGTAATTCCTTCCATGCGTAACGGGGATACGGTTATTGCCATCGGAGAGAATGCCTTTGAGAACATAACCCAGGATGTGTTCGAAGTAGTACTTCCCGACACCATAACATTTATCGATAACGGCGCGTTTGATTTTTGCACGGATCTGACTAAGGTGAATATTCCGGACGGAGTCAAGACGATCGGTGAGGCCGCCTTTTCCAGCACGGCACTGTCAAGCATTGCCCTTCCAGACAGTATCCGCACCATCGGGGCAGACGCGTTCCATAATACCCATCTCACCGAGCTGAAGATCCCAGACGGTATCACGGTACTCCCCATGGGGATGGTAAGCTCCGACTCCCTTACCGTCGTCGAGATCCCCGAGAGCGTAACCGTCATCGAACGGAGCGCGTTGAGCGGAAACGGTAATCTGACCACAATCAAGTACGGCGGAACTGTAGAGCAGTGGACAAACGGAAACATCACATTCGGTGAACGTTGGAACGAGGCATGGGACGACAGTTGGGATGCTTACACGGGCGAGTACATAGTGATTTGCTCGGATGGCAAGGTTACCAAAGACGGTACAATTATCTTGGACTCCGAAACAGAAACGGATGCTGATACGGATTCTGATGTAGGTAACCAAGATGCATCTGAAGGTCTGAAATTCACCTCCAACGGCGACGGTACCTGCACGATCAGCGGCATCGGTACCTGTAAGGATACGGATATCGTGATCCCGAAAGTTGCTCCGAGTGGAGAAGCAGTAGTTAGAATTGGCGAAAATGCGTTCTGTGATTATCACGACTTGACCTCCATCACAATCCCTGACAGCGTGACGAGCATTGGTGACTTTGCGTTCACAAATTGTTTTAACTTGACATCTATCACGATTCCCGACAGTGTGATGAGCATTGGCGATGATAGTGTATTTAGTCTGTGTGATGGCTTGATAAGCATCACTGTTGAAGATGGAAATAGTTGGTACCATAGTGAAGGAAATTGTTTGATTGAAACAGCAACACAAACGCTGATTGCAGGATGCCAAAACAGTGTTATTCCTGATGGCGTGACGAGTATTGGCAACGATGCGTTCTATGGTTGTTCCGGCTTGACCTCCATCACGATCCCCGACGGTGTGACGAGCATTGGACATTGGGCGTTCATGTATTGTTCAAATCTGATGTCCATCACGATTTCAGACGATGTGACGAGTATTGGCAACTATGTGTTCTTCGATTGTTCCAGCTTGTCTGACATCTATTACATTGGAACCGAAGCTGAATGGAATGCAATTGTAAAAGGCACTAACTGGGATGACGTTACCGGTGACTATACGGTTCACTTTAACTACGATGGAGGGAGTAACTAAGATGGATCGGTATCCTCGGTTAGCTTGAAGTTTACTTCCAATGGTAACGGAACATGCTATGTTAGCGGAATCGGCACTTGTACCGACACTGCACTGGTTATTCCGAGAGAATCTCCGGTAGGTGATTGTGTCACCACCATCGGCTATGACGCCTTCTCCCGCTGCAAAAATCTGAAAACTGTCTATTATGAAGGTACCCTGGAGCAGTGGTGTAATATTTCGTTCGATAGTAGTTGCTACTACGGCGTGGATCTATACATCAACGGCGATTTGGTTGATGACCTTGTTATTCCGAGCACGGTCACCAAGATCAAGAAGTACGCCTTCTACGGTTGCACAAGCCTGGCGAGTGTCACTATCCCAGACGGCGTCACATCCATCTACCACTATACCTTCGGCAACTGCACAAAACTGACGAGCATCGATATTCCCGATACCGTAACCAAAACCGACAACTCTGTCTTCTCTCGTTGCTCAAGCTTGACGAGCGTCACTTTTGAAGGAACCACGGAGCAGTGGAATGCGATCGCCAAGGGGGGCGACTGGAACGATGATGTACCCGCAACAACCGTCATCTGCTCCGACGGAATCGTAGCTTTTGAGTGAGACTCTCACTCAAAACTCACAAACATTCAACACGCCATAGCCGCCAGCCTTTATCTGCGCTGACGGCTATGGCGTGTTGAAGCTTTAACAGGGTATTCCTTCATAAACCACCCAATTAGGCACAGGATTTTGAGAAAGCCCACCCTCAGCACAATCAGGCACCGCAGGAAACGCCTCCAATCCCTTACGAGAGATGTAACAATCATTGGCGGCCAGCCTAGATTTGCTAAAGGAAATCACAGTTTCCTACACACAACAAAAAGCTGTCAGATTGGTTCCAACCAATTCGGCAGCCTTTTTTTTCTGCATACAACGGTGCATAGAAAGGAGGTTTTGGCCACCGTTTACCCGGCGCAAATCTTCTGCGCCGATAATGAGAAAGGAATCATTACAATGAAAAGCAGAGGAAAAATCAGGGTTCTTTTTACGTTAAAGGGCAAGCAACAGGAGTTGGAACTCACTTCCGCGGAGGTTCGCCAAAACGGCGTGCACTTCCGTCCGGCCGAGAATCCGAACCACAAGTATTTCGTCAAGGCCGACGAAGTGGATATCGTCATCAAGCCCGGTGCCGAAATCACCGAGGAGGATATTCGTATCCTGCCCGGTGCAGAAAATGAGAATCCAACGCCTCCTCAAACACCGATGACAGCAACCACCGATACCGAAGTTTTCCCGGAAGTCCCGGAAAGCTTTTCCGAAGATCCCGCCTCGATGAATATCCATCCGAAAAAGATCCTTCCAATGAGAAAACCCCTTCGCAAAGAAAACCCTTCAACCCTCCCAAAAATGAATATGTAGTAGGGCCCGGCTGGTCAAAGACCAAAAAGAAAAGCTTTACGGTTATGCTCTATCCCGACGAGCATGAAAAGCTTACGCGTTTGATCAAAGACAACGGCTACAAAAAGGTGGAATATATTCTGGCCTGTGTCGATTCCGCCAAAAAGACCAGCATGGAGGCCAATTACAAGCGCTATACCGAGGAGCGAGAGCAGAGACGAAAGGAAGCGGCGCTTGAGGCCAAACGCGCCAAAGAAGAAGCTCAAAAGGCAAACCATGAGGAGGTGATGGGATAAACAGAAAGACCTGCCTCCGGAAGGGGGCGGCCTGCTTGCACTTATTAGGATCAGCGAAAATATGATATCAATTTCGTCACTTTATAATTTTTGAGCTTACAGATAAATCGACAACTAGTAGAAAAAAATTTGGAGTACAAACGATTTTATGACCAATTGCGTATAAACAATCACAAAAAATGAGTAATATTCACACCAACTAAGAAGTTTAATAGAGCCTATATAGTTGACATTTCCTGCGAAGTATGCTATTATATAGATGTCAAATATATCTGACAAGGAGAAGCCATGGCAAACGAGAAAATGAAGCAGACCCGTTTGGAAAAGCAACTATCCCAAGCGGAATTGGCTCGGCGAGTGGGCGTGTCGCGGCAGACCGTGAATATGATCGAGAACGGAGACTATAATCCCACCATCGGGCTATGTATTCGCATTTGTCGGGAGCTGGGAAAAACCTTGGATGAGCTGTTTTGGGAGGAAAATACCTATGATGAATCATGAGAGACTGTTTTTCGACGAGCGGATCAACCGAGTTTGCGGCAGAACCTACCGTACGGGTATTCTGTTAGCGGTGCTGTATACGGTGTTGTATGGAATATGTCGCGCGCTGACCGTGGGCTTTCACGTGCTTCTGTATCTGAACGAGTTCTTCATTGTCCTGACGGGCTGTATCATCCTCCTCGTCGGCCTCGTTCGCGGGGGCTGGGCGCGGGACGAGCGGACGGAGTTTGAAAAACATACGTATTATCTGACGGCAGGGAAGGTTTTCGTCGTCATGGCGCTGCTGGGCTACGCCGTATCCATCCCCCTGCGGATGCGGTTGACCAATGACTACGCCGTGAATGACCTGATCCGTCACCTGCTGATCCTGGGTTGCGTGTATTTCTTCTACACCTTCAAGCGCCATCAGATCAGCTTTAACTATTCCTTTATTGAGGAGCCCTCCTCGGCCTATTACGTCCGCGTACTGCTGAATATGGCCAAGATGGCGGGGATCCTGCTCATCCCCTTCGGCCTGGCCGCCTTTTTGGATCTGGCGTTGTACCGCTCCTTCCTCCATTTCTTGGCTATTCTTTGGGGCTACGTCGCTTCGGTTTTGGGATTGGGGGTGGACTATTTCCTCCTTTCTGCGCTGGAAAAATGCAACGTTGGCTCTTCTGCCGCCGGAATGTCCGCCGAGAATCCCGCGGCGGAGCGGACGTCTGCCGCGCCCGTGCGAAAGGGAACCTTCATCGCCTTTGTTTTGCTCATCGCGGCGGAGGCGGTATCCCTCCTTTTGCAGGTTGCCTACCGTTTTTTCCTGGAGTTCCCGCTTACCACGGTAGGGCGGACGGTTGCCGCCTTCTCTCTGGCTATGAGGCAATGGTCGAACGTTACCCTTGTCCTCACCGCGCTGGCCTTCGGCTTTCTTTTGGAGTATAACCTCCATAGCAAGCGGGTACGGGTGGGGATCTGCGGAATACTGGCGGTGCAGGCCGCCGAGCTGGCTTTGAACGTCCCCAAAACCACGGTGATGTATACCTTGGAGCGGCTTTTCAATGACCCGATCGTGATGCGGATCTATACGGAATCGCTGACGTACCTGTCGTTTGCCGTTTGGCTGTTGATCGTGGTCTTTACCTGCGTGCTGATCCTGGGCTTGACCCGCGACTGCGGGGTGCGCCGCGTCCTGTGGCTGGCCGTGATCATGGAGGTGGCCTGTCAGGCGGTCGGTCTGTTTTGGGTATCGCAGAATCAGAACGTGGCGCACGCTTTGACCGTGGGAATAGGCGGGCTGGCCGTCGCTGTCCTGTGGACGCGGGTGTTGTCCCTGCGGGCGAGGCGTTGACCGTCGAGCGTTGCGTATTGGCGTTGCGATCGGATTATTTATTTTGACTAATTTTCCCTTACCCTCTTGACAACCGCCCCGAAATGATGTACAATGAAAATATCAAATTCCCCTGAAAGGAAGTATATCACTATGAATAAAGTCAGAACTGCCGTTGTCGGCCTGGGTGGTCGCGGTTATGGTATCCTTGCAGGTCTTGTCCTGGGGATGGATAATGCCCGTGTGACCGCTGTATGCGACCTGTATCCCGACCGCGTGGAGCAGGGCGTTCAGGCGGTGGTCAATGCTTATGGCGAGGAAGGACGTCCCTTCGCCTCCACCGATTACCGCGAGGTACTGGATCGCGATGACGTGGATGCCGTTCTTATCCTCTCCGCATGGGAGTCCCATATTCCCGTGGCTATCTACGCCATGGAGCGGGGCGTGGCCGTGGGTATGGAGGTAGGCGGCGCCTACTCCGTCGAGGATTGCTGGAAGCTGGTCAACACCTATGAAAGAACCAAAACCCCCTTCATGTTCCTGGAGAACTGCTGCTACGGCGAGGTGGAGATGGCCGTCATGAACATGGTCAAGCAGGGATTGTTCGGTGAGGTCGTCCACTGCGAGGGCGGCTACCGCCACGACCTGCGGGACGAGATCAGCTTCGGTAAGGAGAACCGCCACTACCGTCTCCGCAACTATATGAACCGCAACTGCGAGAACTACCCCACCCACGAGATCGGCCCCATCGCCCAGATTCTGGACATCAACCGCGGCAACCGCTTCCTGTCCCTGGTCTCGATGGCCTCCAAGGCCGCCGGCCTCAACGAGTTCGCCCGCAGCCATGACAACGTCAACCCCGAGCTGGTCACCGCCAAGTTCGCTCAGGGCGACGTGATCACCACCATCATCAAGTGCGCCCGCGGTGAGACCATCACCCTGCACCTGGATACTACCCTCCCCCGCGCGTACAGCCGCGGCTTTACGGTGCAGGGAACCAAGGCCATGTATTGCGAGGATAACCGCTCCTTCTTCATCGATGGCGAGTCCACCAACCACTTTGAGCCCGAATTCAACAATCAGGGACGCTATCTGGAGAAGTACGCCCATCCCACCTGGGTGGAGTACCACAAGAATGGCATCCGCGGCGGCCACGGCGGTATGGACGGTCTGGTCTACGACGCCTTCATCGAGGCGATCCGCACCGGTACTCCCTGCCCCATCGACGTCTACGATGCGGTGGCATGGATGGTCATTACCCCTCTGTCCGAGCAGTCCATCGCTATGGGCGGCGCACCCGTGACATTCCCCGACTTTACGGGTGGCAAGTGGTATAACCACGATTGATTTGAATAATTGACGTAGATTGAGGGGGAAAACTTCTTGCAAGAAGTTTTTCCCCCTCACCCCCTTTTCAAGAACTTTAAAAGCCAAGCCCAAACCCCGACAGATTCGTCGGGGTTTTATCGTTCTGTCTGTCAAAGGATATTCGTTATAAAGTTTTTTGGAGTTCCAAGAACCTTTTTTACAAAAAAGGTTCTTGGCGGGGTGCAGGGGCAGAGCCCCTGCCGCTTCTTCCCACGCCCCCTCACTCCGCCACCCGAATGGCGATGGCCGAGAGATCATCCTCCGAGCCGGCGGCGAGGGCGCGCTTGATGATATCCGACCGCAGGGAATCCATACTGCCCTGCATGGGGGAGGCCAGCAGATCCATGAGCCAGGGGCACTCGTCGTTGCCTTGCGTCACGCCGTCGCTGACCATGACCACCACGTCCCCGGGGTGGGTGCGGAAGCGCAGATCCTTGCGGGGGGCATTGGACAGAATGCCGATGGGCATGGTGGGGGCGTGGAGCTTGTAGACCATTCCGTCGCGGACAACGTAGGTGGGGGCGGCGCCGTTCTTGGCGAATACGGCCTGTCCGTCCATAAGATCCAGCTCCATGAGATCCACCGTGGCAGAGCATTCCTCGCGGGTTCCCCGATTCTTGGAGCGGATATAGGTATCCAGCATCCGCAGGGAAATATCCACCTTGTTGCCTGCGGTCAGCATCTTTTCCAGGAACATGGCGCAGATATCGGATGTCAGGGAGGCTTCCTCGCCTGCGCCCATGCCGTCGCTGATGAGGGCGTACAGGTAGGCGTTATCGGTCTTGAACAGGGCAATGTGATCTCCGCAGACCGCAGGGGGGGCGTACTCCCCGTTCCGCTTGTCGTGCGTCAGAGAGGAGGGCAGGGGATTTCTCGGGTCATGCCCTGCGGGAACGGTGCTCCCCGCGTATTCCGCCGACAGGATCGCTTCGGAGTAGAGCGTCATAACGACGCCGCTCTCCTCCTTCTCAAAGGCGGGCGGGGTGAGCTTGACCCCGCAGATGCGTTCCAGCTCCGCGTGGATCGCACCCATGCGGTCGGCGATGCCGTCGAAATCCTGCCCGCGGACAATGACCCGCTGACGGCGGCTTTGCTTGCCTCCGACGACCACCCCCTGTACCCGCACGCCCCGCTCGGTCAGATAGTCGTATATGGCGTCCGCCGCCGCGCGGTTGCAGGTGAAGTCGTGGGCTTCCTTGCGATCCTCCTCCAGCGCGTCAGCCAACAGGGCGGCCATGGCGGCATAATCGGCGGCGAAGGTATCGGTCTGCTCACTGCGAAGCAGGGTTTCGGTCATACGGGCGCACCGCCCGTTGATATCGGTGATGATGGCTTCCAGGTGGGGGCAGAAGGTGCGCAGAGAGTCGGGCAGGTCGATTCCGGAGGCCTTTCCTCCGGCGTGAAGCTGGGCGGCCAGGCGAGCCTGTACCTCCAGCGTGCGGTCATATTCCGCGCCCCAGCAGAGATCCCGATTGCGGCAACGGGCGCATTGCTTGCCGAAGCTTTCGTCACAGATGTTGCGCAGATCCAACAGACGAGGCCGCTTGAGCTGATCCGATAGGCTGTAAAACCGCTTGGACAGAGCGTCAAACGCATCCGACAGAGCCTTCATACGAGCCTGTCCCGCGTGAGCGCGCGCCTCCAGAGAGAGCATGGAGGAGAGGAGCTCGGTCATATCCCGGAACTCGCTGTCCTCACTCGTGTGGCTTCCCACCGCGGGGAAGGAGGCCCAGAGCCATTTGGCAAACAGTTCGGATACACGGAAAACCAGCGGAGCCACCAGAACGGTGAGGAGCAAGGGGAGAAACCGTGTGATCCCCTCCACCGAAAGTCCCCAAACCGCCCCTGCAACGCACCCGCCGATCACGGCGACGCGGTGGGAGAAGGGCGTCAAGAGGGCATAGCATCCGGCGCAGAGAATGAACACGGGGGATAGGGAAGGATTCGACGCAAGTCCGCAGAGGACCCCGGCCGCCAGCCCCGGTAACACGCCCATACGGGATGCGGCGGTCAGAGTGAATACCAATCCCAGGAGGGTGGAGAGGGAGAATTTCAGGTAGGGGGTGCCCAGCATGGGGGAAAAGCCACGCGCCGCAAAGACGACGCACCCCAAAAGAAAGCAGACCGAGCAGAGAGGGAGCGCGTGGAATTTCCGCGTGATGGCATCCCCCATCTGCGAGGCTCCTTTGACGGGCGCGCGCCCACGCTCCAGCGGGTCGGTGGAAAAAAGCAGGATCATACCCGATTCCCCAAAGCAGGAAATGAGCAGAAAGGTCGCGCAGGGGGATAAAAGCAGGAGCGTCAGCGCGGCCAGGAGATCGTAGAGGTGGAAGCCGCCGAGGATGACGCCGAAGATCCCGGCTACAAGCCCTCCGACAGCCGCGGTCAGCATCCGCAGAAAGGGGTGCTCCCAGAACAGGCGGGGGCGAAATTCCGAGACGGGCGGTGTTTCGTCGGCGGTTTTCACGGTGGGGGCATCCGAGCCGGGGTAGTACTCGGCGTAATCCTCCTCCCCTTGGGAGAGCAAGCCGACGTTGCGCTTGAAGGAGAGCCAGCAAAGCCGCAGATAGGTGCGTCCCCGACAGGGACGGCCGTCGGGAAGGGTGGGCGGATCTACGAAAAAGCGCACCGCCAGACGGAGGATGATGCAAAGCAGGTAGACCCCTGCCCACGTCCATCCGGGGAGGGTGACGGGGAAGAGGGCGGCGGACAGCAAAAGCCCCGCCAGTATGTACCATGTGTGGGAGGAGGCGGCGGCCAGCAGAGAAATTCCCAGCGGGGCGGCGCCGAACAGGGTCGGACAGGCTCCCAACAGAAAGGCGACCCCTCCCCACAAAAGCCCTACGGCGGGGCGAGCCAGACGGCGCGTACGGCGCTTGCGGGAGACGTCGTCGGCCGGTCGTGTATTGGAATCGGATCTCGGGTCGGGCTCTTGACGGGCGGATTCAATATGGACTGGACGTTGTTGGATCATGGTATCCTCCTTTTTTTACAACCTTTTGAACAGCTCCCGAAGGCGGTGTTCTCTATACTTATACTTATCCCTCATAGAAATATTGAATTACGTTTGCCTTCTCCGCCACGCCTACGGCGTGCTACCTCCCCAAAGCGGGAGGCATTTCAAGGCTCTCCCTTTGGGAAAGCCGCCGAGCAAGCTCGGCCTGCGAAGCGGGTGAGAGGGTCACAAGGATTCAAGGCTTTGATAAGGGAATAGTATTATTTCTTCATGATACGATTTTTAGAGGTGCTCTTCTATTATACTCCATTCAACCGAAGCAATCTGTCGCAACCCGTCGCTTTCAAGTAAATAAATCCGGAAAATCCTTCGACTTTTCCCGCTACGTTGTCGAATGGACGCCTTTGGACGGAGAAATGATGAAAACGGATATTCTTTCGGGAATTTATTCGGAATTTTATGCGGAATTTATTCCGCTCTACTGGACAAGCGGGCTTTTTTGTGGTATACTAATAGTATATCCAAACATCTTGGAGGTTCTCTATGCTTCGATCCCCGATTCGGCGATCCCGCATCGCCCGTGTTCTCCGCATCCTGCTTTGCGGCGTGATGCTGACCGCGTTGGTAGCGGGATGCCTGTATCTGTACTATACCGCCTTTGATTTCTACCACGCCCGTTTGCTTGAAAACGAGAGCAAGACCAGCGCGTGGCTGGTCGAGCAAATGGGTTACGCGCTCCCCTTCGCGGTCATCTGCCTGTTCCATAGCATAGTCTACCACGGAGATCCACGCGACGGCACCTTCAGCCGGGAAAAATTCTTCGAGGTGGCTCTTGCGGCCGTTCTGATCTACGCGATCCTGCTTCCGTATTTGGACTCCGTCAGCGATGCGCTCTATACCAACGCCTTGGCCGCCGGGGAGAAGATCCCCAAGACCGACGGCGGCGTGGAGATCACTCTGCTCATGGAGCTCCACGAGTGGTTCGTCCGTTTGACCATTCCGTTGGGCGTGCTTCTGGTCTACCACGGCTCCCGCGCCCGCCGCGAGCGTCTGTTCCCTGAGACGGAAATCTCCGAACCTGCGCTTACCGTAGAAGAATACGAGGCGCGCAAGGCCGCCCAACTGACCGCTTCCCCAACTCAGCTCAAGGAGGATATGATCCATGAATAAGTGCAAGAAAATTTTGGCCGGTATCGGCCTGGCCGCGGGCGGTGTCGCTCTGGCCGCAGGCGCGCTGTATACGGAGCTTATGACCTCGGTGATCGCCCGTCGCCCCAACCCCCTCACCGACGCCATTGTATCTGCGGCTACCGGAGGCGCTGAGTCGCCCTATCCGGCCGATATTCCGGAGAAGGCGCAGGCGCTTCAGGATCTCAATCTGGAACAGGTGGCCATTCGCTCCCGGGACGGTTACGTGCTTCGCGCCCGCTGGTATCCCGCCGAGGGGGCTCGCCGTACCGTGATTCTGGCGCACGGCTGGCGGAGCTGCTGGAACGTCGATTTCTCAGCCAGCGCCCCCTTCCTCCACGAGAACGCCTGTAACCTGCTCTTCATCGACCAGCGCTGTCACGGTGAGAGCGGCGGTGATCTCATCTCCTATGGCATACAGGAGCGGTACGACGTACTGGAATGGCTGGATTGGCTGGATCAGAACCATCCCGGCCTCCCGGTCTACCTGTGCGGAATTTCCATGGGCGCCGCTACGGTGCTCATGACCGCGGAGCTTCCCGTGGCTGATCGGGTGACCGGTATCCTCGCGGATTGCGGCTACTCCACGCCCGACGAGATGGTGAAGCTGACGGTACAAAAGTCCTTGGGCGGGATGACGGCTCCCACTCTGGCGGCGGTGAATCTCAACTGCAAGCGCCGCGGGGGCTTTACCTTGAAATCCGCCTCCCCCATCGAGGCTATGGCCAAAAATACCGACATACCCTGCTTCTTTATTCACGGCGGCAATGACACGCTCGTGCCCGTTCGCATGAGCATCGAGAACTACTACGCCTGCCGCGCTCCCAAGGAGCTGTACATCATCCCCGGCGCCGGCCACGGACTCAGTTATCTGATGGATACCGAGGGCTATCAAACCAAGGTGCTGAATTTCTTCAAGGCGTGGGACGACCGCCTGCCGCCGCCTGCGCCCGAGAAAAAGAAGAAGCGCTTTGCCGGAAAGCAAGAAAAATCCCCTGCTTGAAAACATGAAAAGCCCCTGAAAAAGGTCGATTTCGGCCGTTTTTCAGGGGCTTTTTTGTGGGAAATCTCTAAAAATTCATCGCGCGAAAAATCTCCTCGCCGCTTTTCATACACGGGATATTTAGAGATCCCCTTTGGTGATATTCAAGGCTTTTGTCCGTCCACGAACTTCTTGATGGCTTGAAGGGAAGCATCGCTGATGTCGTGCTCCATCTTGCAGGCGTCCTCGGCGGCGGTGGCGTGATCCACCCCCAGCTTGGTCAACAATGCGGTCAGAATGGTGTGACGCTCGTAGATTTGCTCGGCCACCGCGATCCCCGCGGGGGTCAGGGTCAGAGAGCCGTCCTCGGCCATATCCACGTAGCCGCCCGAGCGGAGCAGGCCGATGGCGCGGCTGACGCTGGGCTTGGAGTAGCCCATGTGCTCGCTGACATCGATGGAGTGGACAGCGGATTTTTCTTTGGACAGGACGTATATGGTTTCCAGGTACATCTGGCCGGATTCCAGCAGCTTCATAGGGCTTCCTTCCTTTCACGGGATGAAAAAGTGTATTACTATTTATTATACCACACTGCGGGAGAAAATGCAAGAGGTTTACAGGTTTATTTACAAATGGGAGCAGGAAATCCTTTCGGATAAATAATTCAAAAAAAACGCCAAAGTCACTTGACTTTTCAGCGAAGAAGGATTATAATATAGACACAATGTGTAATTCATATCTTTGTGAGAGGAGAAGAAACATGAAATTTCAACCCAAGAAGCTGTTGGCGCTGTTGCTGGCCGGTCTGATGTCCCTGTCTGCCGTATCCTGCGCCACCGCAGACGACCCCGAGGAAACGAAAGACCCCTATGCAACCGAAGACACCGTGGAGGAAGAAACCGGTTATATGCCCGAGGCAGCGAAGAAGGAGAACAAGAAGGATTACGACTCCGATTTCGTGATCACCGGTACCTATCTGCTCATGGGCTGGCTGGTGGCTGACGACGACTACAAGGCCGGCGATCCTCTGCAGGATGCCTTCTACGAGAGAGCCGTTCGCATCAAGGATCAGCTCGGCGTAGACCTGGTGCTGGAGGCCTCCAATGACAGTGAGTACGCCAACAAGGTTCTGAACGCCGTGAAGGCCAACGACGACGCCTACCAGCTCATTGGCGCGCACTGCCACATCGGTGTGGTCAACCTGATGTCCTCGGGCGGTCTGTACGATTTCAACGATCTGGAATCCGTGAATCTGGACGCGCCCTACTGGTCGAGGGACTTCATGGAGGAGTTGACCCTTCAGGACAAGTACCTGGCGGGCTTTAATGACGCCTGCCTGTCCTCGGCCGCTTGCGTGATGTTCAATAAGGATCTCGTGGACGAGTACAACCAGACGGCTCCCTACGCCGATGTAGACAATATGACCTGGACGCTGGACAAGATGAAGTCGATGGCTTCCGTGGTTTCCAAGGATAACGGCGACGGTAACTGGGACGAGAATGATATCTACGGCGTTACCGGTTGGGGCTGGACCGACCTCATCTCCGTGAGCGTGGGTAGCGGCGTCAAGATCGTGGAGAAGGACGAGAATGACGTGTGCAGCATCTCCTGCGCGGAAAACTCCGAAAAGACCTTGGATGTTCTGGAACAGGTCAGCGAAATGTACGATAGCGAGTACGCCTACTTCTGCTCTCCCACCGCGGAGTACTCTCACCGTACCGGTGATAAGGGCGACGCAGCTATGTTTAAAAGCGGTCAAGTGCTGTACTATTTGTCTGCAACCAACAATCTGACCGCTCTGCGTGACTCCTCGGTGCGCTTCGGTGTATTGCCCATGCCGATGTATGACCAGAACCAGGGCGAGTACAAATGCCTGAACTGGAACGGCCTTCTGATGGTGCCCGGCGCCATCAAGAATCCCGAGATGGTGGGCGACGTCATCGAGCTGATGGCTTACTACACCGCCCCCGTCAAGACCGCGTACTTTGAGGATCTGCTGGGCGCGAAGCTGGCCGAGGCTCCCGAGGACGCTCAGATGCTGAATATCATCTGGGATTCTCAGGTGACCGACCTGGCTATGATCGCCGCCGACCTGGAGAGCGTGCACAGCCTGCTGTACATGTTCCCCAACCTGTGCATCGACGGCATCGGCACTTTTGCTTCCTTCATCAGAAGTAACGCGAAATCTGCGGAAAAGGCCTTGGGCAAGTTGTTCAATACCTAATTAAATCCTTTTGCTACGTCCCCGTGCCTTGCATGGGGGCGTAGCAATTTTTAACTGGATTCTTGACAAACGGGCGCGTTTGTGGTATAATAATATCGTATTCATTTTCAATACTATACCGCCTTACGGCGGAGGCTCCCGCACGGGGGCAGAAAGGAAAGTAATATGGATTCTGCAAAGCTCGCTCAACTGAAGCGGGAAGCTACCCTGATCCGTATGGGGATCATCGATGCAACCCATGCTGCCGCCTCGGGACATCCCGGCGGTTCTCTGTCCTCGGCGGACATCATGACCTACTTGTTCTTTTCGGAGATGAAGCTGGATGTGGCCAACCCCAAGTGGGCCGACCGTGATCGCTTTGTCCTCTCCAAGGGGCACGCCGCTCCTGTTCTGTATTCCACGCTGGCTCACCGCGGTTTCTTCCCCGTGGAGGATCTGACCACGCTTCGCCAGGTGGATTCCTATTTGCAGGGTCACCCCGATATGAAGCACATTCCCGGTGTGGACATGACCACCGGTTCTCTGGGACAGGGTATCTCTGCCGCTGTGGGCATGGCATTGGCCGCTAAGATCGACGGAAAGGCTTACCGCACCTATACCATCGTGGGTGACGGCGAATCCGAGGAGGGACAGGTTTGGGAGGCGCTCATGTTCGCCGCCCGCCACAAGCTGGATAACCTCTGCGTGGTCATTGACTACAACGGCTTGCAGATCGACGGTCCCGTGGCCGAAATCGTCAACCCCGCACCCTATGAGGGCAAGCTGGAGGCCTTCGGCTACCACGTTATTACCATCGACGCCCACGACTTCAATCAGATCGAGGCCGCCTTCGAGGAGGCCAAGACGGTCAAGGGTCAGCCCACCGCCATCGTGGCGAATTCCGTCAAGGGTAAGGGTGTGTCCTTCATGGAGAATCAAGTCAAGTGGCACGGTTCTGCGCCGAACGATGCCCAGCGCGAGCAGGCCATCGCCGAGCTCTCCGCGCTGCTGTAATGCAAGGAGGTAGAAATCATGTTTGAATTGGGACAAAAGATCGCCACCCGCGAGGCCTACGGTAAGGCTCTGGCTGCGCTGGGCGCTGAAAAGGATTTCGTGGTGCTGGACGCCGACCTGGCCGAGGCCACCAAGACCATTTATTTTGCCAAGGCTTTCCCCGAGCGCTTCTTTGACTGCGGTATCGCCGAGGGCAATATGATCGGTATTGCCGCCGGTCTGGCCGCCGCCGGAAAGACCGTCGTGGCTTCCTCATTTCCGATGTTTGCCGCAGGCCGCGCCTTCGAGCAGATCCGCAACAGCGTTGCCTACCCCCACCTGAACGTCAAGGTTTGCGCTACCCACGCGGGTATCACCGTGGGCGAGGACGGCGCCACCCACCAGTGCCTGGAGGATCTGGCCATCATGCGGGTCATCCCCGGCATGACCGTCATTAACCCCTCCGACGCCGTGGAGGCCGCAGGCGCTCTTAAGGCCGCACTGGAAACCGACGGCCCCTTCTATATCCGCTTTGGCCGCTACGCCGTGCCGGTTCTGCACGACGAGGCTACCTACCGCTTCGAGATCGGTAAGGGCGAGGTGATCGCCGATGGCCGCGACGGCGCCGCTGACGTGACGGTGATCAACTCGGGTATGTTCCTGCAGAACGCCAAGGAGGCCGCCGAGCAGCTTGCCGCCAAGGGTATTTCGGTGCGTATCATCAATATGCCCACCATCAAGCCTTTGGATACCGCTCTGGTTCAGAAGGCCGCCGCCGAGACCGGCGCCATCGTGACCATCGAGGAGCACAACGTCATCGGCGGTCTGGGCTCTGCCGTGGCCGAGTGCGTTTGTGAGTCCTGCCCTGTTCCCGTGGTGCGCGTGGGTGTGAACGACACTTTCGGCCGCTCGGGTAAGGTGCCTCCCCTGCTGGAGGCTTACGGTCTGACCACTTCCGCGCTGGTTGAGAAGATCGAGCAGGCTGTGGCTCTGAAGAAATAATATTTCACCGAAAAAGAGGGCGTGACCGCCCTCTTTTTCTGCGTTTGGAGGACACTTGACAAAATCGTCCAATCGTGCTATAATGATAGAATCATAGAATCCCGAGAAGTATATTCTCCAAACGAGGAGGCTGTTATGAATATCATGATCGTCGGTTGCGGCAAGGTAGGCCAAACGCTGGCTGAACAGTTAAATGAAGAAGGGAATAACATCACGGTGGTGGACACGCGCGCAGATGTGGTGAACGATCTATCGGTGCGGCTGGATATCATGGGATACGTCGGGAACGGCGCCACCCACACGGTGTTGGAGGAGGCGGGGATCGATAAGACCGACCTGCTCATCGCGGTCACCGGCTCCGACGAGTTGAATCTGCTCTGCTGTCTGATGGCCAAGCGCGCGGGCGATTGCCAGACCATCGCCCGCGTCAAGAACCCCGCGTACAGCTCGGAGGCGGGCTACCTGAAGGATGAGCTGGGACTGGCCATGGTCATCAACCCCGAGCACGCCGCCGCCGCTGAGATCGCTCGCGTGCTTCGGTTTCCCTCGGCTATCAAGATCGATACCTTCGCCGGGGGACTCGTGGAATTGCTGAAATACAAGGTGCCGGAGGGAAGCCGTCTCACCGGTATGGCGGTCAAGGACGTGGTAGCCAAGCTGGGATGCGACGTGTTGGTCTGCACGGTGGAGCGCGGGGACGAGGCGCATATCGCGGACGGTAATTTCGTGTTTGAGGAAAAGGATATCATTTCGGTGGTAGCCTCCCCTAAGAATGCGGCTGACTTTTTCCGCACGATCGGCTACAAGACCCGCGCGGTCAAGGACGTGATGATCGTGGGCGGCGGCAATACCGCTCAGTACCTCTGCCGCATTCTCCAGCGCGCCGGGGTATCGGTGAAGATCATCGAAAAGAATCCCGCCATTTGCGAGGAGCTGTGCGTTAAGTTCCGCAACGTAAGCGTGATCTGCGGGGACGCTTCGGATCAGGCGCTTTTGATGGAGGAGGGAATTGCCCGGGCCTCGGCGTTCGTGGCGCTGACAGGATTGGATGAGGAGAATATCTTCCTCTCCCTGTTCGCCAAGAGTGTCGGCCATCCCAAGGTGGTGACAAAGATCAACCGCATCGCCTTTGACGACGTCATCAAGCATTTGGATCTGGATTCCACCATCTATCCCAAGAACATCACCGCCGATATCATCGCGCGCTACGTCCGCGCCATGAAGAATTCTATGGGAAGCAGCATGGAGACCCTGTACAATATCATTCAGGGGCAGGTGGAGGCCACCGAATATACCGTGAAGGCGGGGTCTCCCGTGACGGATACGCCCCTCATGCATCTGGGCTTGAAAAAGGGCGTGCTGGTTGCCGCCATTATCCGTAAGAATAAGGTGATCATTCCGCGCGGCTCGGACGTGATCCTGCCCGGAGATCGGGTGGTCGTAGTCTCCCGCGTCAAGATGATGGACGACATTGCGGATATGCTTGCGTGAGAGGTGGCGGGTGAGCTATGAATTACCGTATGATTCGCAATATTCTGGGGTGGCTGCTTCTGTTTGAGTGCGGCTTTATGCTGGTGCCGACGGTGACAGGTATCCTGTACGGAGAATCCCAGATTTGGTGTTTTCTCGTCACCATGCTCCTTTGCGGGGGCTTCGGCGGACTGTTCGTTTGGAAAAAGCCGCAAAACTCGGCGCTCTATGCCCGAGAGGGCTTTGTCATCGTGTCCCTTTCCTGGATCGTTTTGTCCCTGTTCGGGGCGCTCCCCTTCTTTTTGTCGGGTTGTATTCCCAACTATGTGGACGCCCTCTTTGAGACGGTCTCTGGCTTTACTACTACGGGCGCATCCATCCTCACAGCGGTGGAACCCCTGCCCAAGTGTATGCTCATGTGGCGGAGCTTTACCCACTGGGTGGGCGGTATGGGTGTGCTGGTATTTGTGATGGCCATTCTGCCCATGACGGATGGACATGGCATCCATTTGATGCGGGCCGAGGCACCGGGACCTTCTGTGGGGAAGTTGGTCAGCCGCTTGAGAGATACGGCAAAGATTCTCTATGGCATTTATTTTATTTTGACACTGATTCTGATTATTTTGTTGGTCGCGGGCGGAATGCCTTTGTTTGATTCCTGCATCCACGCCTTTGGAACGGCGGGTACCGGTGGCTTCAGCAGCCGGAATCTCAGCGTAGGAGCCTATGACAGCGTTTAT
>JAZQXS010000228.1:0-11023 GCA_045633025.1 Eubacteriales bacterium
GGTGGGATAACTGGGAAGCTCCAACAGCTCCGCCAGCCGTACCAGCGCCCCCTCGTCCTTTTCAGCGTCCAAACGGTACTGCCGCACTCGCTCGGCGGCATTGGAGCAGACCAGCTCACAGAGTGTATGAGCCTGTCCCCGCTCAGGGGTGCGGAGGGTCACCTTATGCCCCGCCATCTCGGAAAGGTACTGGGAGAGTCCCGCCATCTCCTCTTCGTCCAAAGCAAAGGACAAAAGGATCTGCTTGGGTATGTGCTCTCTGACGCGGTAATGCTCGCAGATGAAAGCACCCAACGTCTCCTCGTCCAGAATTCGCTCGGCCCCCGCCAGGAAATCATCCTTATCCATGACGGCGCTGCCGCGGATATAAAATACCGAAACGCAAGAGGTCACCTCATCACTAAAGAAACCGATGACGTCCTGTTCAGTGTCGGGGGCGGCCACGACGGTTTGCTTCTCCCGCAGGCGATCCAGCGCGGAAATGGTATCCCGACAGCGGGCGGCGGCCTCAAAGCGCTCCGCCTCGGCATGGGCGTAC
Organism: Eubacteriales bacterium; assembly: GCA_045633025.1. Lineage (GTDB taxonomy): Bacteria > Bacillota > Clostridia > Oscillospirales > CAG-272 > CAMEON01. Next base: position 539 of record JAZQXS010000228.1, read on the forward strand.
ATCTGCTCGGTGAGGCGTCGTTTGACCTCTCCCGTGTTCCCGCGCAGAATGTCTGAGGCCAAAGATACGGTAGCGGCGTAGTCGGCTTCGCTGACGTTGCCGGTACAGGGGCCGCAGCAACGTCCCATCTGGTAGTAGAGGCAGGGACGTTCCTTGTCGATATCCCGTGGGAATCGGCGGTTGCAGGAGGGGAGCGCCAGCACGCGACGGAGGGTATCCAGCACCGAAAACACGGTAGACACCCCCGAATAGGGGCCGAAATACTTCCCCTTGTCCCGCTCGCGCTTGCGGGTCATGACGAGGCGTGGGTAGGGTTCATCGGTGATTTTGATATACGGGTAGGATTTCGCGTCCTTGAGGCGGATGTTATACTTGGGATTATGCTGTTTGATCAGGGTATTCTCCAGGGTAAGCGCCTCCATCTCGGTATCGCACAGGAAGTACTCAAAATCCTGTACCAAGGCTACCATCCGCGCAGTTTTCACATTCTTCTCGCTGTTCTGAAAATACTGGGATACCCGATTCTTCAGCTTTCTGGACTTTCCCACGTAAATGACACGCCCGTCCTTGTCCTTCATGATGTACACACCGGGACAAAGGGGCAGGGAGTTGGCCTTTTCCAACAGTTTGCGGCGATCTTCTTCTCGGATTGGCACGGCAAGCTCCTTTCGTGTGGGTGGGGTAGCGCTTTCGTTTCGGCGTAATAGACGAACGGCGCGGGCTCACCTTGGGGGGCAGTTGCTCGCGCCGTTATGGATGTACGCCGATGGGAAATACAGAGGTGATGGACTCCAGAATGGGCTTACTCGGCAAAGCCGGAGTTGATCAGGGCGGTGAGACCGTCCAGAGCGGCATCCTCATCCTGGCCATCAGCGATCAAGGAGACGGTCATGCCCTTGGCGATTCCCAGGGACAGCACGCCCAGAAGGCTCTTGGCGTTGACCTTACGATCGTCCTTCTCCACCCAAATGGAGCACTTGTAGCAGTTTGCCTTCTGAATAAAGAAGGTGGCAGGTCTTGCGTGCAGACCGCTGGCATTGGTAATGACGACTTGGCGATTTTTCATGAATTTGAATCTCCTGTTTGTAGTAGCGGCGAACTCCGCCATGGTATACGTAAGCAGACGTCGATGGTTCTCCGTCCGCTTACATAGCGCCGACCCAAGGTGCGAAAAGCGCCTCAATACAGCGACTTTTATACAGTTTTAGTATACCAAAAATCGCGTCCGAAATCAAGGGTCAATATTAAGGATTTTTCGCCAATATAAGTATCGTTTTTGTATCATTTTATACAATTGCCCGAAAAATTAAGGACGCGCAATGATGTCCGTGATCTTCACGGTGAGCAAAACCCGATCCGTTCGGATCTGGAGCGTGCCGCCGCGGGTCAGATATCGTCCGGTTCCCTCCACCAAAAGCCCGCCGTTTTGCACGGTAGAGCCCTTGCAGATCATGCAGCCGGTAGCGGTGGCCAACTCGGTTCCTTCAATATAGGAAGGGGTCAGAACGGCCAAAAACTCCCCTGTTTCAGGGTCAATGGTCGCGGCCATGGCGCCCAAGCGCATATCGTTTTCATAGAGGTAAACGGTGTCAAAGCCCTTTACCTCGTCTAAAACGTTCCGATGAGTCTCCTCCACCCGGAAATAGATCTCGTACACCGTATCCGACACCTGCGCTTCCTCCCGGGCAACGCTTACTGCGACCCGATAGATGATACCGCCGATGGAGGCCAGCACCAACAGCAGGATGATCGTATCCACGGCAGACCAGTAGCTCTTGCGCTTATTGCGGGGAGATGTTTGATTCGGTTTATTTTCCATTTGTATACTCTCCTTTGGCTCAGCCCATGGCGTCGGGAGCGCCGTCAGAGGGCAGATCCCAATTCTCGGAGGGGATCAGATCTGCGGCGGAGGTCTCCTCGGCCTGCTCATGCATGGAAATGATGATTCCGTCGGCAGTCAATCCCTCCAGGCGGTAGGTGCCCGAAGAGCCTGCCAACAGCATGGTCTCGCCCATGCGGTAGCCCTTCCCCTCCCGATAGTAGGCCGTTGCCTCTACCTCCAAGTACAGGGTAACGGTATTGACCGGCCCCGTGGAAACCAGTACGGTACGAACGTCCACTACGGTGCCCAGTTGATCCGCATTGGTCAGCTCCGAGCTCCAGATGGGGTTATTCATGATGGTGTACTGTCCTTTCGTCTGATCATAGCGCACCATTTCCGGGGGAATATTCTCCATTTTCACGGTGAAGACCACGTCGCGGGTCTCCCAAGAGGGCGCATACAGCTCCCGCAGAGCGCGGTAACCGAACACACAGCCCACTACCAGCGCGGCCACCACAGCCAGCAGGACAACGTCCACCAGCAGGGATACCCACAGACGGTTGCCGCGTCGGCTCAGCATGGGCATACCCCGTCCTCCGGCGCCTCGCTCACTCTCCGCGGCGGCCTCAGAGCGGACTTCATCGCGCGGGCGCTTGGAAAAGCCCGACAGCTTGCGGTCACGGTCATCCATGCCGTTGCCATTTGGGTTGTAAGAGGACATAGCATTCTCTCCTTTTGTTTGATACTTTAAGGCCATTTGAAAAGCTTTTGTCAGCCCCGCCGCGGCAAGGAATCACCGCGAGAGGAGCTCGCCGAGAGGAACTCGCCGCTTCGGTAGAAGCGATTATCCGAGTCGGGCGAGCCCGCCCACTCGGCGCGACGCATGTCGCTCTCCTCGAAAATGATATTCTCATACGCACTGCAAAGTGACACCACCAGCGCCACGGTAAAGAATACGCGAGGGGAGGTAATGAAGCTGCGAACGCTACCGAAGATCAGCATACCCACAAGGCTGGTCACACCGCCCAGGATCATGGCGCGATCCCGGCTGACGGAGGTATGGCGCAGGCTGGTCAAGCTTTTCTGCAAAAACAGAAACAGAACCGCCGCAGACAGCAGGATTCCGGGCCAGCCATAGCTCAAGAGCAATTCAAAGAACAGGTTTCCGCTGTCAGACACAGCCCCCAGATCGGGAGCCGCATAGGCCGGGTAGACCGAAGCGAAGGCCTCCTCTCCCACGCCGATACCGGCCGGATGATCCCAGGCCATCCGCCACAGACTTTCGGTAAGCTGGGCTTTATAGAGGCGGCTGCGGGACAGGATGGTCTGGATGGACTCGGATACCGGGTAGAGGTAACTCATCCAGCCCACACCGCACACCACCAAGGGAAGGGACAAAAGCCCCGCAGAAAACCACTTATGCCCCAGCATGAGCAGGAACAGCAGCGTCACCGCCGCAATGCAGAACAGAGCGCTGACCGAGTTGGTCATGACGATCAGTAAAAGATCCAACAGGATCAGCAATCCGCAAAGTATTTTCCCGAAAAAACGCTTTGCGTAAACCAGGTAGGCGTACAGCCATGTGAAAGCCAGCACCAGGTAGAGCTCCGAGTGATCCAGCCAAAGCTGGGAGAGCTGTTCCACAGCGTTTTCCACGCCGTGGATGATCGCGTCACCTGCGCGGGAGCCCTCCAGCCACGCGAGATTCTCCACCGGAATACGGCGAATATAGGCCAGCACCGTAACCACCGCCACCGAAAGTCCCACACCCACAAGACAGCGACGGATGTAGGCGCGGGTATTCATCAGATTTACGATCAAAAAGTAGTCGCTGATGCAAATGGCAAGACAGATGCTCTGCCATACGCTCTCACCGCTGATGGTATAGCCCGTAAATCCGGTGAGCAGTACCATCCCGCCAAAAACCAGCACCACCCGATCCAAAAGTCCCAAGCGGAAGGTACGGTGCATCAAGAGGATCTTGACGCCGTAGCTGCACCAGGTCAGCAGGATCATTCCTACCGCCGGCACCATGAATAGCCGATCCAGCCAGATGGCCGGAAGCATCAGCGTGGTCAGCACCACGCCGGTTTCAGGGTATGCGAAGATCATGCTCACGACCGCAAGCAAAAGAAGGATCAGCATCACGACCCAAGGAGCCACGAACAGGCAGAGGGTGGCCGTCACCAGTCCCAAGGCGCAGGCCGTATAGTAGGACATGGCAAAATTGCCCGCTGTATGTTGACCGAACGGAGCGGTCAATCGATCCTCGGGTATGCCCAGAAACCGCACCAGGATCCGCCGAAGCAAGGGACTTCGCCCCATGGATTCGGCCATACTGCGGCGGGTCAGAATAAGCGGGATGGAAATCAGCGCCATGAGCGCCGAGAACAAAAGATTCCCCCGCGAGACCGTAAAGCTCTTCGTCATGTAGGGGATCGCGAAGCAGAACAGCGCGCTGACCAGGCCGCAGATCAAACAGAAGCAACCGTAGCAGGCGGCCGGACAATCCAGCAACGCTTCCGGCATGGCGCGCAAGCCGCGGATGATCCCCCCCGATTCCACCGCCTCCACAAGGCGCAGGCGGCGGGGCGAGGCCGGGGTGAGACGATACCGTCCCGCGCCGCCGGTCAAGTCGGGCTTCCGACGGAACAGGCGCTCCTCGGTACGGCGGTAGCCTGTCAGGATCCGGCCGGACAGGGAGTTCACCAGAATGGCGTACAGACGAGCCGTTCCCCGATTCATGCGGTTCCAGATGGTACTGCCCCGCCGTTTCCGCGGTTGCAGAGCCTTATTGGTCTTATCCATAACGGTGTCCTCCTTTTTCAGATTCTCAGATTTTTCAGCCTTCAACCGTCCTTCTTATCCCCAAGCAGATCTTCGGGAAGCAGGTCGGGGCGCTGGCGGCGGGTCAGCTCCAAAGCGGCCTCCTGCCGCCAGGCATCGATCTTCTTGTGATCCCCCGACAGAAGCACCGAGGGAACCTTCATGCCGTGGTAGTCCACGGGGCGGGTATACTGGGGATATTCCAGCATTCCCGAGGAAATGCTCTCGTTTTCGTAGCACTCGGGAGCGGCCAGCACGCCTTCGGTGAGACGGGCGACGCAGTCCACCAGAATGCAGGCGGGGATCTCACCGCCTGTCAGAACGTAATCCCCGATGGAGATCTCCTCGTCCACCAGCTCCTCCACGATACGGCGATCCACACCCTCGTAGTGGCCGCAGAGGAGGATGAGATTATCGTACTTGGTAGCTAGCTCCTCGGCGATCTGCTGGGTCAGCACCTGTCCGCCGGGGGAGAGGTAGATCACATGGCGGCGGCCGTCGTAGCCGTCCTTCAACTGGTCGGCCAGCACCCCGCGGTAGCAGTTATAGATGGGAGGCGCGGCCATGAGCATACCCTTTCCGCCGCCGTAGGGCGTATCGTCCACCCGACGGTGCTTGTCCTCGGAGTAGTCACGGATGTTGTGTGCCTTTACGGTGCAGTATCCCGCCTCCTGCGCCCGGCCGATGATACTCTCTCCCAGCACCCGCTCCACCAGATCGGGGAACAGGGTCATGATATCAAACCGCATCAGCCATTCTCCTTTTCAGAAGCGCCGGAGGGATCCTGATTCTCAAACATTCCGTCGATGGGGGTCATACGCACACACTCGCCGGGGATGACGTCTGCGATGAAAACCGGCACAGCGGGCACCAGCACCTCCGCGCCGTCGGGGGTTCTGACGGTGTAGATGTCCGAGGCGGCGTTGGGAAGAATATCCTCGACCACGCCCAGAACGGTTCCCTCTCGTCCCTCGCGGGCATCCACCACGGGAAGTCCGATGGCGTCCGAGATGAAATACTGTCCCTCCGCCAAGTGAAAATCCTCCCGCGCGGCGTAGAGGGTCGTGTTTCGCAGAGCGTCAGCGGCGTTCATGTCCTCCACGCCCTCCAGCGAGAGCATGAGGAAGCGCCCCTGCATGACCGAGCCGCGGAGGATCTTGACCTCGCGCTTATCATCGCCCTCGCCGATAAATACGCGCCCCAGGTCAATGAGATCGCGAGGCGTATCCGTCCAAGGCTCCACCTTCACGTCTCCGTGACAGCCGTGGGTATTTATGATCTTACCGCATTCCATGAAGCGGGAAATTTTGGTTGCCATATGATTTCCGTCCTTAAATAGTATTGTAATCAGAAATAGTATAGCACAAAGCGAGGGAAAATGCAACATGCGACAGGAAAAGTTTACAATTCATCTAATATCTGCAAAGAAAAACTCCATTTCCTTTGTATACAACCCATCTACACTTTCTTCACGGCACGTTCACATTTATATGATGTAATGGTAGTATACATAATTTTGAAGGAAGCCTTTATGAAAAACACGACCAAACGCCTGCTGGCCATGTTGATGGCGGCAGGGATGCTGCTCTCTACCGTGGCTTGCGCCGCAGGAGATAACCCCGCGGATACCGATAGCAAGGACACCGGAACCGACGCCCTTGAAGAGGACACCGGGTATAAGCCCGACATCGCGAAAACCGATTACGACGAAGACTTTGTTCTTCTCAATTGCAGCAGTATTCTGGATGACGAGCTCTTTTGGGTAGATGACTCCAAGCGCGGCGACCCCATGGCCGATGCGGTCTATGAGCGCGCGATCAACATCAAGGAGCATTTGGGAGTAACCCTGACATTACAGGAAGAAGCCAGCGACTACGCGGCCGACGTCCGCTCCATGGTGCAGGCGCAGGTGGACTCCTACCAGCTCGTGCTGTCCCACGGTACCACCGGCGCGGGAAGCATGGTCAGCTCCAATATTCTCTACGATTTTGCCAAGTTTGAGGACGTCAATCTGTCGGCTCCTTACTGGAATCAGAGCATCATGGAGGAAGCCAAATTCGGCGACCGCTACCTGCTGGGCTACGGCGACTTCAGCCTCTCCCATGTGCACTGCCTCATTTTCAACAAGGACATGATGAAAAAGTACAACCTGAGTGAGCCCTATGCTCTGGTCGATAACCAGAAATGGACTCTGGATGAGTTCATCAGCCTGGCCTCTACCGTATCCGAGGACAACGGCGACGGTATCTGGGATGAACAGGATGTCTACGGCCTCACCGGCTGGTGCGGCTCCTACATGACCAGCTTTGTGGTCGGTTGCGGCCTCAACGTAGTTGAGCGGGACGCAGATGACGTCTACTATCTGGCCTATACCAAGAATCAGGAAAAGCTGAGTGACCTGACCGACAAGCTCATCACCTTCTGCACCTCGAACAGCGCCTACCTGGACGGCATGAACAACAACGTCAAGGTAGACTTCACGAACGGCACGACCCTGTTCCAGTTCTATGACGCGGCCGATCTGGCCATCCTCCGCAGCTCCTCCATTCGCTTCGGCGTACTTCCCTTCCCCAAGTGGGATGAGGCGCAGGAGGACTACCGCTGCCTGAGTATGAACGGTATGATGTGCGTTCCCTCGGTCATCAAGAACCCCGCCATGGTAGGCCAGGTTCTGGAGCTTCTGGGCTACTACACCGCCCCCGACAAGGTCGCTTTCTATGAGGATCTCTTGGGCTCCAAGCTCTCCGAGGCGCCCGATGATGCCCGTATGCTGGATCTGATCTGGACTCATCAGATCTTTGATCCGGTTCTGATCGCCTATGATTCCGCCCCCTCCGTAGCCAACGCCTTCTATCTCATGCAGGGGCAGGTCAGCTCCGGCAATAACACGCTGGCCTCTACGCTCCAGGGTATGGAAAAGTCCATCAACAAGACCTTGAAGAACTTCTTTGATAAAGCAAGTCGCTGATACCATCAAAAACCGGCAGTTTCCCGCGGGAAACAGCCGGTTTTTCGTTTTGATACTGATTTACCAATAAAACCTTGAACGCAAAATTTCTCGTGGTAGGGGCGCACACATAGGTGCGCCCCTACCGGATATTGTTCAAGGGGACCTCTAAATATTCGGCGTGCGGAGAGTGGCGAGAAGATTTTTCGTCAGCCCGCCCTGCTGGCGCTAAACAAAAATCCGCACGCGTAGTGCCTCCTACGCGAAGGAATTTTGTGACGAATGACGGAAAAGATTCCGCCGATTCTCAGTGCGACGAATTTTTAGAGGTTCCCTCAAGGTTTTAAAAGATAATTCGTATGAATCCATCCGTCAGCAATCCGAACTATACCGCTTGAGCATGTCCATATAGGCGGAGTGCTTGCGAAATTCCGCAAAACGATGGTGAGGAGAATTCATGAGTCGCTCCACTTGCCACGCGACCAGATCGACAGTACCGTAGGTGTCAATCAGCCTATCACGCAGTATCTCGTCGGTCTCGGACAGTTTCTTTACTCGCTTGCTTGCGGCAAACTGCTTTTCGCGTGCATGGACAACAGCCTCCACCGAGATATCATCCATGCCCGCCTGAACAGCATAGATCATTTGTGCAATCACACAGAGGCAAGCAAGCGCAGGCTGGTCGCTGAGGGACATAAAGCCGTCTCCCATACTCTCCAACCGTCGGAGTTTTTCCTCTTGGGTCAGTTCAGGATCAAACTCCACCGTTCGCGCCAGCTTATTGGCCATGCCGTCCATTAGGCTATAACAGTTGCTGCGGTTATAGTATCGATATTCGTAGGTATCCTTGGCGTAAAGCTGCTCGAACTTTTGCTCGACACTGTTTCCCCACGATGGGATCTGAGAAAGGAGCTCCAACGCTCCCATGGTGTCGCCTGCCGCGTGGAGGATCTTGGCCTTCATGTTGATGGCCTCCATACGGATCGGCTCATCAGTACAGCCCTCCAAAATGCAGGTACAGATCTGCGTAAGCTCTTCCCGATTGGCCAGCAATACCTCTTTACTGTTTCCCGCATGGCCTCCTGCCTTATGCCACATATATGTGTTCATAATACGATAGTCATGCGGGTATTCCTTGCGCGCGCGCAGGATCACCGCCTCTGCCTCCGCAAACCGCCCCTGCACATGGTGCTCTTGATATTCATCCAGTGCGCGTAGGATATCGGCCTCCGCTCGAGCCTCGTCGTAGCCCAAAAGCTCATCCACGCTAACGCCAAAAATATCCGCCAGCGGGAACAGCATGGTGATATCGGGATAGGTGTTCTTGGCCTCCCACTTACTCACTGCCGCCGTAGATACGCAAAGCAACTCCGCCAACCGCTCTTGGGTCATTCCCTTTTCCTGCCGAAGTCTCTTTATGTTGCTTCCAACATTTAAATCCATACTATTTCTCCTTGATTTGCAGTAAACAGGCCTGTTTCTGCTCTTATTATACCACATTCAGAGAAAAATGCAAGCGAAACGTAGGCAACCCCCTCTTAACCATGGGTTGAATTTTTTATAAAATGAAAAAACCGAGGGACGCTACGGTTCCCTCGGTCATTTTCATTTTAGTCGATAGGCAGAGTCCAGCCGAACTTGTCCTCGACCTTACCCCACTGGATACCGGTGAGGGTGTCGTAGAGGTGCTGGGTGACCTCGCCGATCTTGCCGCCATTGACGGTGTACTTCTTGTCCTTGTAGCACAGCTCGCCGATGGGAGAGACGACAGCGGCCGTACCGGTACCCCAGGCCTCCTCCAGGGTGCCGTTCTCCATGGCCTCCGCCAGCTCGTCCACGCTGATGAGACGCTCGCTGACCTTGTAGCCCTCGGCGCGAAGCACCTCCAGGCAGGACATACGGGTGATGCCGGGCAGGATGGAGCCGGAGAGCATGGGAGTCACGATCTCGCCATTGATCTTGAACATGACGTTCATGGCGCCGACTTCCTCGATGTACTTGCGGTGGATACCGTCCAGCCAGAGAACCTGGGCGTAGCCCTTCTTCTCGGCGCGGGCGCCGGCGCGGTTGGAGGCCGCATAGTTACCGCCGCACTTGGTGTAGCCGGTACCGCCCTTGACAGCGCGGACGTCCTCGTCCTCGATCATGATACCGACGGGGTTGATGCCCTCCTTGTAGTAGCTGCCTACGGGAGAGGCGATGATCATAAAGGTGGTGTGGTGAACCGCGTGCACGCCCAGAGTCTCGTCGTTACCGAACATCAGAGGACGGAGGTACAGGGAGGTGCCGGGAGCGGAGGGAGTCCAATCCTGCTCCATGTTCACGAACGCGGTCAGAACCTCCATACCCAGATCCTCGGGGATCTCGGGCAGGCAGAGCCGCTCGGCGGAGCGATTCAGACGGCGGATGTTCTCAATGGGACGGAAAAGCTGAACCTTACCGTCCTCGCGGCGGGATGCCTTCAGACCCTCGAAGATCTCGGAGCCGTAGTGCAGAACCGTAGCGGCGGGATGGATGGACAGGTTGCCGAAGGGCACGATACGGGCATCGTACCAGCCGCGCTCGGGCTCGTACTCCATGAGGAACATATGGTCGGTAAAGATTTTACCAAACCCCAGCGTGGAAGCCTCGGGCTTCTCCTTGGGGCAGGCAGTCTTGGTGATGGAAATATTCATGGGATTCATTTCCTTTCTGTGTATCAGTTTTTTTGCGGGGGGAAAACTTCTTGAAAGAAGTTTTCCCCCCGCGCCCCTCTTTCAAGAACCTTCAAAACAATTATTTGAAGTTTTTGAGGATTGCCAAGGAACTTTTTTCAAAAAGTTCCTTGATCGGGGTTTGGGGCAGAGCCCCACAGTACTCTCAGTAATTCGCGCCCAGCTCCAGAGCCTTG
>JAZQXS010000229.1:0-3470 GCA_045633025.1 Eubacteriales bacterium
CCCAATACCATCGGAGGTTATTTTCCCATGAATCATATTCTGGAATCCATTGATATCACCGTCATCACCCTGGGACGAGCCTTGTCCGTCATGGGTTGCGCGCTCGGCATCTCGGTGGCCGTCATGCTGGTCTACCTGTTCACCCACCGCCGCACGGGCTTCCGTCCCGCTATGGTCTTTACCATGATGCTGCTGGGTCCCATCGTTTCCATCATCGTCATCTGTATCGGCTCCAACATCGCCCGCGCCATCTCCATCGGCGGCGGTCTGGCGCTCATCCGTTTCCGGAATACCGTCGAGGATCCGCGGGATATCGTGTACTACTATATCTCCATCGCATCGGGCATCGCCTGCGGCGTAGGCTTCATCGGATTCGGTGTGATCGCCATAGGTCTGATCCTCTTGACCATTCTCCTTTTGTCCATTGTCGGTCTGGATCGCTTCGGCGGGACGGGCAAGCGCCTCCGCATCCTCATTCCCGAATCCCTGGACTACGACGGGGTGTTCGAGCCCGTACTGAAGGAATACTGCCGCTACGCCCACCTCAACCGCATCAAGACCCAGGATTACGGCACCCTGCTGGAGCTGGACTACCGCATTATCCTGAAGGACAAGCACCGCGAAAAGGAGTTCATCGACCAGTTGCGTCAGCGGAACGGGAATCTGAACATTTCGCTGGTGCAGAGCGGAATGGAAGATATGTGAGAGTGCGGGAGAGCGTGCCTCCGGCGGCTCAAGGAACTTTTTGAAAAAAGTTCCTTGAGAATCTTCAAAAACTATCAATAATTTGTTATAAGATAGGAGAACGTTATGCAGATCAGCAACCAAACTGCCTACACCTACGATTGCATCACGGAATTCAATACCCAGCACCAACGCTCCTTGAAGCGGGTCATGACGGTTCTGTGGGTGATCGTCGGGATCCTCGCGACGCTGACGCTCCTTATGTCGGTCGCGTTGCTCATTTTGGATCGGGAGGCCGCGCCGAACGCAGGACTCATCTTCCTGCTCGCCATCGGTGTTGCGCTCGCCGTTCTCCGTCTGTTCGTAGCGCCCTCGCAGGTGAAGCGCGCCATCCGCGCTCAGGCTGACAAAAACAACGTGGTCACCTACCACTTCACCGATGAAGGGTTTGAGGAATCCACGGAATCGGTAAATAACAGCTCCCAAAGCCGGAATCAGTACGCCGTCGTCACCAAGGTGACCGAAAGCCGACGCTATCTCTACCTGTACATCTCCCCTACTCAAGCCCACATCGTAGACAAGCAGGGCTTCACCGAGGGCACCGAGCAGGACCTCCGCGCTCTTCTGCGCACCGTGATCGAGGCCAAGAAGCTCCATATCCAATAACGAAAAACAGGCGGTCTACCGTATCGGTAGGTCGCCCGTTTTTATTCATTCTGCATTCTGCATTCCGCACTCTGCATTACTTTACTCCCACGTACCCGGAGCCCTCCACGATGGCCTGCCCCTCCTCCGAAAGCATCCAATCCACGAATTGCTGTACGTTTGGGTTGGCCTCTCCCTTGCGGGTGACGGCATAGAAGTCATTCACGATGGGATATGAGCCGTTGCGGATATTCTCCACGTCGGGGTAAACACCGTCCAGGGACAGCATCTTTACCCCGCCGTTGGGCGCGTCTTCCCCCACGATGCCCTCCACGTAGAAGCGGAAGGAGAAGCCGATGGAGCGGCCGAGAAAGGAGAAATAGTCGGTCTTCACGGGCGTATCACCCATGAAATTCAGCAGGGCGGACTGACTGCCGCTCCCTTGGTTGCGTTGCAGGACGGCGATGTGGGTGTTGTCTCCGCCCACCTCCGACCAGTTCCGGTACTTCCCTGCGTAGATGCCCTTGAGCTGCTCCACGGTCAGGTTATCCACGGGATTGTTGCGGTTGACCAAAAACACGAAGGCATCCCGCCCGATGGGGGTAAATTCCAGCTCCACGCCCATCTCCTCGGCATAGGCCAACTGCTCCTCCGAGGGAGCCACGCAAATGGCGATATCCACGGTGCCGTCCACGATGCCCTTGTAGGCTCCGCGGGTGTTCGTGTATTGCAACGCGCTGTCGGGGGTGAAGTTCTCGCCGTCGAAATGCACGCTGTCAGCGGGATAGACGGCATTGACAAAGCCCGAAAACACGGGGTAGAGAGCCGCCGCGCCGTCGATGACGGGCAGGTCATCCTCCAGCTTCAGGGAGCCGTCGATGTCGGTGATCTTGGAGTTCTCGTCGAAGGGGAGATATGCGCCCAGCTCGATGGATTTAGCCTGCATCCCCTCGCTGGTGTTGGGAATGCAACGGCGGGTGAAGACAAAGAAAATCGTGAGATTCAACAGCACGAACAAAAGGAGCAGACTTCCCAAGGTCAAGAGCTGTCTTGTCAGCTTCACGCGGTCAATCGTCTGTTTCTCGGTCATGTTACCAGCCCTCCCCTGCTATATAACTGATGATGGAAATATGATTGCGGAGATGGGCGGTATAGGCCACCAGCCCGCCCGTCAGGAGCATGCCCAGGGCAAGGATGAGGGCGATGAGCTTTTTATAGAGTTTGTCGGACATATCGTTTTCCCCCTGTTACATGAACATGATGGCCATGGCAAAGAGGCCGATGAGCAGAGTCGTCAGCACCACCATCAGAGTGAGCAGAACCGATGCCACGATGAAACGGAGCTTCAAGGAGGGCAGATCCTCGTCTTTACGCTTCTTGGCGCCAACATAAAGGCTGACGGAAAGGATAAACCACACCGTAATGGCAGCGGGAATCAAAAATAGGATACTAAGAAAGAACGCCGCCTCAACACCTGCAAAGAAAACCACTATACTGCTCATTATCACGAGCAATGCGGCAAATACGATTACAAAAATCTTCGTCGAAGGGCGCATGATACGATTTTTCTTCATAGTGACACTCCTTTCAAGGCCTTTGACCCATTGTAACACAGATTCGTCATTTTGTCAATACCCCCACCCGATTTATGTGTGCTTTGCACATATTGTATATTTCCCGACTTGCAAAATCCCCCGACCATACGGCCGGGGGATCCGATTCACATTACATCGAACCAACGGTTCTGGGATACATGAGGGTATCGCGGATATTCTGCACGCCGGTGATGTACATGAGCATCCGCTCAAAGCCCAGGCCGAAGCCGGAGTGAGGAACGGAGCCGTACTTACGGGTATCCAGGTAGGCCTCGTAGGACTCCAAGGGCATGTTGCGGGCGGTCATAGCGGCCACCAGCTTGTCGTAGTCAGCCTCACGCTCGGAGCAGCCGATGATCTCGCCGATACCGGGCACCAGCAGGTCGGTGGCGGCGCCGGTCTTGCCGTCGGGGTTCTGCTTCATGTAGAAGGACTTGATGGCGGCGGGATAGTTGACCACGAATACGGGGCGGCCGAAATGCTCGTCGGTCAGATACTTTTCGTGCTCGGTCTGGAGGTCACAGCCCCACTCCACGGGGTACTTGA
>JAZQXS010000230.1:0-6799 GCA_045633025.1 Eubacteriales bacterium
ACCACCTTCGGCGGCTATCAGACCACGGTGGAGAAGAAGTTCATTCCCTACTTTGAGCCAAAGGGTTTGGCACTCGCCAACGTACAGGCCAAGGATTTGCAGACCTTCTATCTTCACGAAATGAAGACCCTGTCGGGCACCACGGTCAAGCACGAGCACGCGCTACTTCACAAGATCCTCAAGCACGCTTACCGAATGGATCTCATCTCCCACAATCCCGCCGACAAGGTTGACCCGCCAAGGGCGGAGCGATTTGAGGGGGCATCCTACACCGAGGAGGAACTGGCTCTGCTGATTGAGAAGACCTGGGATCACAAGCTCGGATTGCTCATCTACATCACGGCTCTTTTGGGCTTACGGCGAAGTGAGGTGCTGGGACTCCGATGGAAGGCCATTGACTTCCATGAAAACAAGATCACCATCAACCACACGGTCACGGATACCCGCATTGACGGTCAAACGGTCATCATTGCCTCTGACCGCACCAAGACCAAATCCAGCTACCGCAGCTTCCCCATGTCCGACACGGTACGCGAGAAGCTGCTGGCGTGGCGTGAGGTGCAGAAGCGCAATCGCAAGATCTGCGGGAACTGCTACAACATGGAGGACATCGACTACGTGTTCACCGACGAAATGGGCAACCGATTCAAGCCGCGCTACATCGAGGATGCTTTCCCCAAACTGCTGGAGCGCAACGGTTTACGCAAGATTCGCTTTCACGATCTGCGGCACACCTGCGCGAGTCTGATGCACAAAAAAGGCCTCTCGCCCAAGGAAGTGCAGGACTATTTAGGGCATTCCACCGTGAGTGTAACCCTCAATATTTACACGCATTTGGATTGGAGCAGTAAGGAAAATGCGGCAAAAGCCATGGAAGATGCGGTAAAGCTGCCCGAAAATACCACATTCGAGAACCCGTGGGAGAAGTGAAAAGTCTTGTACAGCAAGGCTTTTCAGCTTGTTGGAGAGAACAAAGAGTTCTCTCCGACAAGCCGATCTTTGGCGAACCAAAGGCCGATTTCAACGCGCACAAGAACAAAAAAAGCCCCCGATTTTTGGTGGTTGTCACCAAAACCAAGAACTTTTTCTTGTACAAAATGTGGCGGAGGGTGTGGGATTCGAACCCACGTGCCTGTCGGCAAACGGTTTTCAAGACCGCCTCGTTATGACCACTTCGATAACCCTCCGTAGGGTATCTTTAGCGAAAGACCTCGTAATTCGGAGAGAATTTCGCGAGAGAACTATGAAATTATGATGATTTGGGGATTGACGAAAATCCTTGTCGCGTAAGGATTTTTCACGGAACAAAGGGAACTCGTGCGGGCTGGGTTTCAAGACCGCCTCGTTATGACCGCTTCGATAACCCTCCGTATATGAAACTGCTTTCGCAGAAATCATCGGATATTAAATTTTTTTAGAAATATTTTTAGAAATGCGCTTTTGTGATGTTTCGGAAGTGCCCGAAAAGTCAGTGTTTACAAGGCTTTTCTGCGTTTTTGCGGCCGCTATGCTCGCAAATTTTCAAGACCGCCTCGTTATGACCGCTTCGATAACCCTCCGTGAAAAAAAGCACTCACAACTATTTGAAAATTATACCACACCATCGGCGATTTGTCAAGGGATAAATTGAAAAAAGGCAGAGAAAAATTGCTGGGTATGGCAAGCGGTAGTTCCCTGCCCTTTTGGGTTAATTAGAGGTAGTCTGCAATCACTGACCAGGCCTCTATAAGCTGCTCCACCGAGCGGGCGGCGTTGGCGGGGCTGGTGGAAGGGAGTTGAATCGACGGAATGCCTGTGGTCGGCTCTTGGTAACGTTTATAGAGCCGGGTGGCTGTGCTGCCGTTGGTGAATACGGCGCGGATCGTGCCGCTCGCCAGGATGGGCGACAGGTCGGTGGGGGTAGCATTTCGAATGGAGCTGTCCGAACTGCCTTGGATGTCGCAGGTGGCGATCACGTCCCAGAGGGCGATTCCGTGGGACGTGAGTAGCGTTATCTTTTCTTCAACAGTATTTGGGACGGGCTCGTCCAGAACAGCGGCAATGACCCGCCAGAAACGGTTCTGTGGGTGGCCGTAGAAGAAGGCGGCCTCGCGGGATTTGACCGAGGGGAAACTGCCGAGGATGAGGACACGGGGCGGATTTTCAGGGTCGCGGTTATATACGGGCGGGATGGGATGGTCAATCATGGCGATCCCTCATATCCAGTACAAACCGAGAGCCCCTCTCGTTTTTCTCATAGCTGTGAAATCCTACGCTTTCAAAACACTTTCTTGATCCCACATTCCAATCATAGATCTCTCCCACGTACAGCTTCTCGTATCCGAGCATCCGGCCACGATCCACCAGCGCGGATACGACCTTTCTTCCGATTCCACGGCCTCTGTACGATGGTTCGCCGATTACGATGGGCATATCCGCCTGCCAAAAGGCTACGTCCCCGATGGGCTTCCATGTCCCGTTCTCCAAAACCTCGATGAAGTACAGTTCCCCTTTCCCGTTTAGATACTGATACATATTCGTGAGTGTTTCGAAGGAATACGGATTTCTTACCCCATCCACGAGATAAACCGTTTCGGGGTCTTGATACCATTCAAAGGCAAAATCATAATTTCCATCAAAACGGCGGAGGCGGAGAGTATCTTCGATTTGCAGTACATCGTTTATATGGCTGACAAAATCCTTTTCGACCAACTCATAATCAACCGAAGATTGAAGCTGACCGAGCTGATCTTTCCAAGAATCAATGTTGGTTCGCACCTTGCGGAAGCCAAGGGATTCATAAACGTGCTGCGCTCTTGTGTTCGTCAAGTTGGTATCGAGGACAATTTTGGAATAACCGTTTCTGAACAGCCAACCGATCAGCATACTCAAAA
Source organism: Eubacteriales bacterium (assembly GCA_045633025.1). GTDB lineage: Bacteria > Bacillota > Clostridia > Oscillospirales > CAG-272 > CAMEON01. The sequence continues at coordinate 2,874 of JAZQXS010000230.1, forward strand.
CCTTTCTGCCAACCCCACGGTTCTGACAATCGGTTTCACAAATCTTAATACCGATTTCTGCAACACCGTCCGCTACGTTGCGGTAAATGCACTCACCGATCAGACGGTCACTTTCCTCAATGACCATACGACCGTTGCCAAGTCCTCCGATAACTTCTTCCTCAGTTGTTCCCAAGCCGTTGGGAAAGCCTGCGTGTGCCATCACAGCACCATCATTCCACCAAGCGGTAAGCTGCTTTGCATCAGCAACCTCGGCTTGACGGATGGTTAAGTTCTCATATTGTATTTTCATATGATTTACTCCCTATACACAAAGTACACAATCTCGTCGGGAATATTCACGATGTATTCCTTCGCTTTCAGTATCTGTCAAATGTGTTTGGCCGACGTGTTCAGTGTAAACCGCAAAGTAGTAATTAATCTGTGTGTAGTCAAGACATGCCCGATTTTCATAAACTATGCCCAATTCTTCGACCTGATCGCACACGCATCCCGTTTCTTCCATTACTTCTCGATGCAAAGCTGTAAGGATTTCCTCGTTTTCCTCAACACCGCCCCCGGGCAGGCTATAAAGTCCAAATTTGAGTGAGTGTATGACGGCGTAAAGACCCTTGGAATTCTTTACGATGGCACGCGCTGTTTTGCGGGGCGCCTTGGACGATGAACCGTCTTGGCCGAGGATGATCCTATCGTTTAGTTCACATATCTGTTTCACAGTCATTTACCTCCTTACCTATCGCCTCCGCGATCTCCGCTTCGGTCTCCGGAGTAGTCCATTTGCCGAACACCTGGGATTCCATCGAGGGCAAATATCCTATATTCCGATACCCCAATTTCTGCAAGAGAGCCATACTTGGCGTATTATCCGGTTCTGTAAAACAGATGAAGTCCCACGTAGGATATCGCTCGTGGAGATGGTCGATCAGGGCGGAGAGGGATTCGTAGGCGTAACCTTTGCGATGGTGGTTATAATGGAAAGTATATCCCATGGAGATCGTACTGTCCTCCGGCATGACCACGATCTCACCGACCATCTCGTCCGTATCCTTCAATGCTACGGCCACCAGAAACGGTGCGTCAACGGAGACCGTATCGTTTTGCCGCCTCTCCACGAGGTCACAAATTCCTGTATAGTCCTTGGTCTGGCCGCGCTGGTATCGGGCGCAGATCTCATTATTGCGGTACTCATACATTGTCGCTGCATCTTTCGACGAAATATTGCGGAGGATGAGTCTTTCGGTTTCTATGAAAATCATGTTCGATTCTCTCCTATCACAGCGTTATCCAAAATCTTTTCAAATCTCTGTCTCCGTTCGGTTCATGCACCGTTGATTCATAAACGCCGCCGTTTGCGAGGATCGTCTTTTCACTTCCGATATTGCCGTCAATGCAAGCAATCAGAACCTTATCAATCCCAATTTCACGGCAGTACGGAAGTGCCATTTTGAGCATTTCTTTGGCATATCCCTTGCGACGTTCGCTCGGTCTTACGGAGTATCCGATATGACCTGCGTACTTTTCAAGAAAATCATTAAAGCGATGTCTGACCTGGATCATTCCCACCACTCTGTCGTCGCTCTTGCGAACGAAAAGAAACTGTGTAGCCGGAACCAAATGAGCGGGAACCGTTTCGGGATTCTCGTAATCCTTACACAACTGTATGTATTCTTCCGGGTTTTCAAATCTACGCAGAGGACCGCAACCGTCCATGGAGCTGTCGGCATCCAGGAACTCTCGTCTGTATTCTGCAAGCTGACTTGCGTATTCACTTGTGGGTCGTATCAACATAAATTCGTCCATCATTTTGTTCCTTTCTCTTAACAAAAAATTGTTTTGACACCGTTCTCCGTTCGCTCATAGTAAACCTCGTGGATCGTGGTGTCTGTAAACACGGATAGCATTTCTCCAAATCCGTCAATGAGCTGGTCTGATTTGGCCAGTTCGGAGAGAGGATACCAAAATATCTCTCCTTCATTTGACGGCTTCAGTTCGCCGGTAAACTTGTCAGCGATATAAAGGAAAACAATATACCGTTTCCCGTCCTTTAGTTTGTGAAACTCTTTAATTCCGCAAAGTTTCGGTGATTCAATTATCAGACCTGTTTCTTCTTGCATTTCACGTATAACAGATGGTGTGACATACTCGCCTTTCTCGACGTGCCCGCCGGGAAAATTCCATCCATGCCATGTGGGATGATTCACCTTATCCTGCACAAGCACGTTCCCTTTCCCGTCGCAGATCATGCACATATTTGTAAGCTCGACTTCTTCTACTCTTGACATAATGGTTCTCCTTACAGTTTCAGCACAGCATCCAAGCAGAGTGTCAGCGCATATTCGTATGCGTTGCCGCCCCAATTTCGCTGATCGTATTTATCCACGTCAGCAAGGCTGTCTGCGGTGTAGAGTATCATTCCCCAAGTCGCGCCTCTGAAAGCGGCCACGGCGGCAAGAGCCGAACACTCCATTTCGACGACGGAGCAACCCTCGCTTTTGCGATAAGCGACCTTTTCCTTGGTTTCACGGTAGAATCCATCGGTTGACCAAGTGATGACCTCTTGATACTTCATTCCGTGTTGGGTTACGGTTTCTTCGATTGCTTTTCTCGCTTTTTCGCTGATCTCCATAAAACGTGAAGGGGCAGCGTAGTGATAGGATGCACCTTCGTCACGCAGAGCCTTGTAAGGCACAAGGAACGTGCTTTCGGGGAACTCTTCAAGCGCGCCGCAAGAACCAGCAGAGATAATCTCACGCACACCGTAGCCGATCAGCCAATCCAGTATCTGCGCCGCAGGCGCCGAACCTACGGGAGCTTGGCAGAGTACGATTTCTTCGCCCTTGTATTTCGTTATGTAGATCGGGTATACCTTCGTTGTGCTGTCAAACTCAGAAACTTTTCGTGTTTCCGTCTTGCTTGCGTATTCGTCGATATACTCACCAAGGAAAGCAAAAACGCATTTCTTCGGGAGCTTCAAACCTATTTCTTTGTGACCGGGATTGATGACCGCCGTTTGCTCGGTGTCAAACTCTAATATCGGTATTTCGTTTTTAATAATGCTCATTTGATCTTTCTTCCAATCTTCATATCTTGCCGCCACTTGGGTGCTTCGCCATCGTCTGCCCAATATTCATCCATTGAGGCAATCTTATCGTCTTTCAGCTTGATGAAGGACGTAACGTGGAAAGAAGCGGAGCGATCCTTCGGATATACCCGTGTAGCGGTGATAACCATATCGTCCGTTGTGACGATTTTTTCAACCTCGCCATCCCAATCGCCTACGGATACACCGTATCCGTTATATTCGCAGTTGGCTCTTATAAATTCCTCGACCGTGAAATGCTCGTTGGAGCAATGCCAATTCACATAGGCATCGGCGTGGAAATATTCTCTTATCTCGTCTGCTCTCTGTGCGAGAACGTCAGACCAAAACTGTTGTATGTGCATTGTTTTATCCTAATTATTTTCTTTAACGATAATTCTGCAATTCAACTCAAATAGCGCAGTTCGGGTAGAATCCCATTTGAGTTTTTGAATTGCTTCTTCATAGGTCAGCCAAACACATTCCGTATGCTCGTGAGATAATTCTATATTTCCTTGGCATTCAAAACCGAAAGCGTATTCGGGAATGACATAGGTATCTTTGCTCCAATGCTGACGGCATTTTTCAGATATGATGGTCACGGGGAGGTAAGCTAAGCTCGTCAGTTCAATCCACTTAGATGCCTGAACTCCACCTTCCTCAAATGTTTCTCTTTTTGCCGCTTCTAACGGCGTTTCTTCATCTTCGCCACCTCCGGCTATAAACTGCCATTGGTCGTGATCGGCGCGATGGAACACACAATATCTCGGAGTGCCGTCAATAATCCGATACGGTATTGCCAATATTTGAAATGCTGCTCTCATTTTCTCACCTCGTAATAGTCTAA
>JAZQXS010000231.1:0-2281 GCA_045633025.1 Eubacteriales bacterium
CGTTCGGTGCGGCGGACGGTGTGTACCCCGCCTACCACATGAACAAGCTCCATTGGATCTCTGTGCTTCTTCCCGATGCGCCCGACGAGGTGATCCAATTCCTTGTGGATGTAAGCTTTGAGGCCACGAAAGTCAAGCGAAAAAGCCGAAAAAACGCCCATTGACACAAGCTACCGACGTACATGTGGATCAAGTGGTCATTTTGGCCACTTGATCCACACAATATCAACGGGTCAAAATGACCCATTGATTGCTTTTTCTCTGGTTGAAAATCAACTACACCGCTTCGCGCCAACTTGGCACGAGGCCATAAACTTTATCGCAGATTGCGACGAGGTTGTTCCCCAAAAGAGCATCCTCGCATTTTTTTGCCCCAAACCCCTTGACAAAATTCGCCATATATGCTATAATATCGTTAAAGGAACCTTTTGTTCCTTTAATGCAAATTTGATGATCGAGGCACCTATGAAGCGAATGAACGAAGAAAAACTGAATCAAATGGCGGAGTTCATTCGCCGCTACGTCCGGGAACACAACGGCGAGTCACCCAAGTTCCAGGAAATCCTGGATCACATGGAGATGAGCAAATCGGTTGGGTATCGGTATCTGACCACTCTGCGGGATCGTGGCGTGGTGATGTACAACGGCAAGGACACGCTGGCGGTGGAGGGGCAGGAGGCCATGAAGGTTCCCTTCCGTCGGCTCCCGATTGTGGGCACGATCGTATGTGGATCGCCCGAGGACAACCGCCAGGAGATCCAAGGTTACGTGGCGATTCCTGAAGATTGGGTGGACGGTGATTGTTACTTACTCCGCACTACGGGGGATTCCATGATCGACATTGGGATCGACGACGGCGATCTGGTGCTAATCAGACAGGCCACAGAGGCTTATGACGGGCAGGTTGTGGCGGTGCTTACAGATGAGGGTACCACGCTCAAACGCCTCATGCGGAGCGAAAATGGGCGTCCCTGGTTACTTGCCGAGAACAAGTCCTACCCCAAGGATCGGCGGGAGCTGAAGCCTGATTGGATGGAGATTCAAGGGGTTGCGCTGAAAGTTATCAAGGATATCAAGTAAGATGCACTTCATTCAGTCGAAAACCATCCTATCTGCGAAAAACGGGATGAATATTTACCGAGGTTGCACCCACGGTTGTATCTACTGCGACAGCCGATCGGACTGCTATCAGATGGATCATCGATTTGAGGATATCGCGGTTAAACAGAACGCGCCGGAGCTATTGGAAGATGCCCTGCGGCGGAAACGCAAACCATGCATGGTCGGCACGGGCTCCATGTGTGACCCCTATATGCACTGCGAGGAAAGCCTCGGATACACGAGACGGTGCTTGGAAATCATCGACAAGTATGGTTGCGGGGTGACGGTGATTACGAAATCGGATAGGATCCTGCGGGACATAGACCTGTTCGAGCGGATCAACCGCCATTCCAAAGCGGTGGCACAAATCACGCTGACCACCTACGACGAGGATCTGTGTCGGATCATCGAGCCAAACGTCTGCACCACGAGACGGCGGTATGAGATACTCAAGGAGTTCCAACGGCTTGGTATTCCCACGGTTGTGTGGCTCTGTCCCATTCTGCCGTACATCAACGACACCGAAGAGAATCTGCGAGGCATTCTCGATTACTGCTTTGACGCGGGTGTGGCGGGAATCATCAATTTTGGATTTGGCGTGACCCTCCGAAGAGGGATCCGAGAGCATTTCTACAGGAAGCTGGACGCTCACTTCCCCGGGATGAAGGAACGGTATCAGAAGCGGTTCGGGGATTCGTATGAGTGTCCCTCGGACAACTCCGCGAGGCTCTGGAGCATCTTCAAAAGAGAGTGCCGGACACGCGGGGTGATGTATGTGCCGAATGAGATCTTCGCTTATTTGAACGAGTACCCCGTTCAGAATGACCAGCTGTGTTTATTTGATTGAGAGGTGATTCTCTTGCGTAAAGCGACCCAAAACAAGATTCCCATTGCAAAGTGTGCCAATCCGACCTGTGGCTGCACCATTATGTATAGCGAGAATCCCCGTGAGAAGCTGAACGTGACCGTTCGCATGGCCGAGCCCGGATATGCAGGGCCGACCTTTATGTGTCCTCGGTGCAAGCAGATGCTTGTGGTCATTGAGAAGCCCAAGGTTGCGGAGGGGTACGTTGCCTTGCCGATCTATCAATCCGTATCCTAAATACAATCGAAAGTGAGCCATCCTCCCATCGGTGAACATGGGCGTCCGCAAGATAATTGCGGACAAAGGTAGCTTGGA
>JAZQXS010000232.1:0-4049 GCA_045633025.1 Eubacteriales bacterium
GGGGGACTGCTTTCCTCTGCGCGCGCCCACCCTCGGCAGATTGCACAATCCCTCCCCCCCACTTTGGGCGATTTCTTCCTCTTGACAGGGGACACGGTTCTGTGGTATAATAGAGAAAGAAAACACCATACGGAGGTTTATTTTATTATGAAAAAGAAAACCCGCTTCCTGTCGGCTCTGCTGGCGGTGCTCATGGCGGTAGGCCCTCTGGCCTCCTGCGCGACCATCGACGATTCCACCGACGACAGCAACTACGTCACTACCGCCGCCGTCAGCGAGGAAGAAACCAAGCTCGACGCCCTGCCCGCTGACCTGGACTACGGCAACGAGGAAATTACCATCATCAGCCGCGACCTGGAAGGCTGGACGCGCGGCGAGATCTCGGTCGAAAAACTGAACGGTGACGCGGTGAACGATGCGGTCTACGAGCGAAACAAAGCCGTGGAGCAACGTCTGAACGTCAAGATCAACAGTATCCTGGAAAACACCTCCGACGCCGGTTTGGTTATCAACAAGGTAGCTACCGCCGTTCAGGCCGGTACCGGTGAGTACGATATCATGGCCGGAACCTCCTACCACGCCGCCAGCGAATCCCTCAACGGTACCTTCGTCAACCTGCTCGATACCGAGTACATCGATCTGGAGCAACCCTACTGGACGCAGGGCTATAACGAGGCCATGTCCTACAACGGTATGCAGTTCTCTGCGCTGGGTCACATGCTGCTCTCTGTCTACCGCTTCGCCTTCGTTACCGTGTTCAACAAGGATCTTTTCACCAACGCCAACCAGCCCTTCCCCTACGATACCGTTGAAGAGGGCAAGTGGACGCTGGACAAGCAAACCTCCCTGGTTCCCCTGTTCCACCGCGACGACGGTAACGGTCAGCAGGATATGGAGGGCGACGTCTACGGCTTCATCAGCTCCCGTCTCATCAGTACCGACGCGTACTGGAGTTCCTGCCAGGTAGACATCATCAAGAAGAACGGCGACGGCGAGCTGGAGCTGGTCTTTGATTCCGCTAAGCTCTACGAGGTAGCCGAGAAGGTGCTGGCTCTCTACTACGGCACCGATAAAGCCTCCTACACCATGCCCGCCCACGGCGCCGACGCCGAGCAGGACGATATCCGCAACATGTTCTCCGAGGGCTACGGCGCGATGGCCACCCTCCGTATCATGGCGCTGGAAAGCTCCATCATGCGTAACATGGAGCATGAATACGGCGTGCTCCCCATGCCCAAGTTCGACGAGATCCAGGAGAGTTATCATACCCTGCTCCACGACCAGTTCACCATCGTGGCCATTCCCACCACCGTCACGGGTGAGCGTCTCGATATGGTCAGCGCCGTCATAGAAGCCATGGGCTCCGCCAGCTACCAGATCGTCAAGCCCGTATACTACGAGGAGACCCTGCGTACCAAGATCGCTCAGGATCCTCAGTCTGCTTTGATGATGGACATCATCACAGACGGTCTGTACATCGACGCCGGTATCATCTACTTGAACACCATCGGCAGCTTCCACAATGGTCTGCGTGACATCGTGGGCAGTAACAGCAACAACGCCGTTTCCGCTTTCAAGGCCAAGATGAAGTCCGCTAAGAAGAGCCTGGAGAAGGATCTGATGGGGAAGCTGGACGATATCGCCTCGAAGTCCCAAGGCTGATCCCCCCATTCCCACAAAAACCCAAGCGACCCACCGCCGTGGGTCGCTTTTTTGTCCCTTTTTTCGAAACAGCAATTGACAATCGGATTTTTTTATGGTATACTGTAACCAAAGCTATACCCATCAAAACCCACGTTTTGGAAAGGAAATCATCATGTCCATTCAATCCCCCGTCAAGCTCACCCCCGCCTTCAAGGATTACCTCTGGGGCGGCGTGCGACTCAAAAGTGAATTCAACAAGAACTGTGATCTCGACCGCGTAGCTGAAAGCTGGGAGCTGTCCGCTCACAAGGACGGCCAGAGCGTGGTCGCAGACGGCGCCTACAAGGGTCTGACCCTGAGCGAGTACGTGACCGCCATCGGCAAGGATGCCCTCGGCACCGCCAGCGCCAAGTACGATTACTTCCCTCTCCTCATCAAGCTCATTGACGCCAAGGGCGACCTGTCGGTGCAGGTGCACCCCTCGGATGCCTACGCGCTGGAGCATGAGGGCGAGTACGGCAAGACCGAGATGTGGTACGTCCTGGATTGCGATGAGGGCGCGGCTCTGTACTACGGCTTCACCTGCGACGTGACCCGCGAGGAGTACGAGAACGCCATCAAGGAGGGCAAGCTCACCGATATCCTCAACCGTGTCGACGTCAAGCGCGGCGATGTGTTCTTCATCCCTGCCGGCACCGTCCACGCCATCGGCGCGGGTATTCTGATCTGTGAGATCCAGCAGAACTCCAACACCACCTACCGCGTCTACGACTACAACCGCCGCGACAAGGACGGCAACCTCCGCCCCCTCCACGTAGCCAAGGCGCTGGAGGTCTCCAATCTGCAAAAATCTCCCGACCTGCCCGCCACCCCCGACGGCGCCGATATCCTGCTGGCCGCGTGCGAGTACTTTGAGGTGCGCCGCCTCCGCGTGGACGGCTCTGCGGCTATCACCGCCGACGAGACCAGCTTTATCTCCCTCATGGCCACCGACGGAGAGGGTACCCTCACCTTTGAGGGCGGCGAGATCGCCTTCGCCAAGGGCGACAGCCTCTTCATCCCCGCGCAGAACGCCACCTTCACCGTACGTGGCAAGTGCGAATTGATTCAATCCAAGGTGAACTAAAAGCGAGCGCGCCTCCGGCGACCAAGACCCCTTTTTCAAAAAGGGGCTTGGAACTCCCAAAAAACTTTATAGCACAACATACCTGTTTGAAAGTTCTTGAAGAGAGTCCAGAGAGGAACTTCTTTCAAGAAGTTCCTCTTTGGCGTTCTCCAAATACAATAACACTATAAAAAGAGGTAACGAATATGTATTACATCGGTATTGACTTGGGCGGCACCAATATTGCCGTCGGTTTGGTTGACGAGAACAACAAGATCGTTTACAGCGACAGCGTTCCCACCCTGAAGGAGCGTCATTGGAGCGAGATCATCAAGGACATGGCTGACCTCTCGCTGAAGGTCGTGGCCGAGAGCGGTCACACCTTGGACGAGGTCAAGGCCGTGGGTATCGGATGCCCCGGCTCCATTGATAAGGAAAACGGCGTTGTGGTGTACTCCAACAACATCGTCATGGATCACGTGCCCATGGCCGAGGAGATCCGCAAGTATATCGATCTGCCCGTGTTCCTGGAGAACGACGCCAACGCGGCCGCGCTGGGCGAGTACGCCATCTACGGCGAGGGTTCCGACAGCTTCGTGTTCATGACCCTGGGCACCGGAGTCGGCGGCGGTATCATCCTGAACGGTAAGGTCTGGTCGGGCTTCAACGGCGCCGGCGCCGAGATCGGCCACCAGTCCCTCGTATTTGGCGGCAAGCCCTGCACCTGCGGCCGCCGCGGCTGTCTGGAGGCATATGCTTCCGTCACCGCCCTCATTGAGCAAACCACCGAGGCCATCGAGCAGAATCCCGACTCTCTCATGGCGCAGTATGCCAAGGAAAAGGGCAAGGTCAACGGCCGCACCTCCTTTGAGTGCGCTAAGCAGGGCGATCCCGTGGCCATCGCCGTCCGCGACCGCTACATCGAGTACGTAGCCGAGGGTATCTGCTCCATCGTCAACGTCCTGCAGCCCGAGATTCTCGCCATCGGCGGCGGCATCAGCCGCGAGGGTGATACCTTGCTGAACCCCATCAAGGAATACTTCGCCACCAATGATTACAACAAGCACATGAAGAAGACCGATATCCGCATCGCCCGCCTGTTCGGCGACGCAGGCATCGTAGGCGCCGCCAAGGCCGCTGAGGCCGGTTTGGGAAATTAAGCCGCCATGTCTGACAATATCCAACAAGGCGCCCACGGATGTAGTCGGGAGGATACGTACGTCCTCCCAAAGGATCCCTTTGTGCGCGAGCGGCTGGAGTGGTTTAAGGATCAAAAGCTGGCTCTCATGATGCACTACGG
>JAZQXS010000233.1:0-13261 GCA_045633025.1 Eubacteriales bacterium
CAGTACGTTGTCCTTATAGCCTATGCGCTAAGGCAAAATCCGGTGACAGACTCTTGACAAAATCAGCGGGATGGAGTATAATGGTAGCGGATCGCGAATAAACAGGGAAGGATGCCATGAAACGTGAAAATGGAAAAGAAATCCGCCGAAGCTAAAAAAAGCCCCGCCGCGGGGCGATGTGAGGAATGTGAGTTTTACGACTATGACGAGGAACTGGACGCCTACGTCTGCCAAGTCAGTCTGGACGAGGACGAGATGATTTCCTTTATTTCCGGGCAAACCGGGCGTTGCCCCTATTTTCGCTTTTACGACGAGTATAAAAGCGTGCATAAGCAAATCTGATCCGCAGGAGGTGTCTATGTCTGCCTGTCAAGACCGTCAAGTCAAAAAGAATCTGCCCAAACCCGCCGACGTCATCCGCATGGCGGCCATTGTGGCGCGCCTGAAGGAAATCTATCCCGAGTCGGTCTGTGCCCTGGAATGGGGCGGTCAGAACGGCGGAGAGCGGGAGGATCTGTTGCGGGAGAGCTGGAAGCTTTTAGTGATGGGACGGCTCTCGGCTCAATGTACCGACGCGCGGGTGAACATCGTCTGCCGTGAGCTCTTTGAAAAATTCCCCACGGTACAAGCCATGGCGGACGGTGAGCTTTCCGAGATTGAGGCCATCGTCCGTCCCTGCGGCCTCTACCGAACCAAGGCGCAGAATATCAAGGATGCCTGCCGCATCCTGGTGGAGGAGCACGGCGGTATCGTTCCCGACGAGATGGACGTTCTTCTGACTCTGCCCGGGGTAGGGCGCAAGATCGCCAACCTCTTGCTGGGGGACATCTATCAAAAGGGCGGCGTGGTCACAGATACCCATTGTATCCGCATATGCGGGCGGCTGGGCTTCTACGATGAATCTCTCTCCGACCCCCTAAAGGTGGAGCGTATCCTTACCCCGCTGATCGAACCCTCCGAACAGAGCGATTTTTGCCATCGCATCGTTCAGTTCGGGCGGGATACCTGCATGGCGCGGTCACCCCTGTGCGGGGAGTGCCCGCTACGGGGGCTTTGTCCACATGGGGAGACGGAGCAAGGGAAGTAAATGAAATACAAGCAGGAGCGTATCCACAGTGGATACGCTCCTGCTTTTGGAATGATGCGTTTTATGGCCGGGAAGTAGTCGCTTATTTTTCCCGAATCAAGCCTACCAGCTTACAGAACTCCATAATGACGGAGGGAGCCGCAATGAGTCCCAAACCGATGAGATACAGCTTGGGGGTCAGATAGACCAGCCCGAAGGCGGTTTGTACGCCGGGGGTGAACAGGATCAAGGCGACCAGAAGGATGGATGCCAGCGCGGCCAAGTTGAGCTTGGAATTACCGAAGGCGCCAATCTTAAAGAGAGACTTATCCGAGCGCATGTGGAAGGCGTGGAGCACCTGGGAGGTAGCCAAGGTCATGAATGCCATGGTCTGACCGTGAGCGGTAGTGCCGCCGAGGGTCTTACCGAAATAGAAGGCGGCAAGAGAGAGGGCGGCAAACATGGCGCCCATCAGCACCACGCGGACGCCGAGACCGTTGGCAAACAGCCCCTCGTGCTTGGGTTTGGGCTTGTGATCCATCACGTCGGGCTCCACAGGCTCCATACCCAAGGCAATAGCAGGGAGGGAGTCGGTGACCAGATTGATCCACAGAAGCTGCATGGAGAGCAGAGGCGTCTCACGCCACAGAAGCATGGCCACGAATACCGTGATGACTTCACCGATGTTGGTGCCCAGCAGGAAGCCAACCACCTTCTTGATGTTGGCGTAGATACCGCGGCCTTCCTGAACCGCGTCAACGATGGTGGCAAAGTTGTCGTCGGTCAGAGTCATGTCGGCGGCGCCCTTGGCTACGTCGGTACCCGTGATGCCCATAGCGCATCCAATGTCGGCGGCCTTGAGCGCGGGGGCGTCGTTGACGCCGTCGCCCGTCATGGAAACCACTTGCCCCTTCTTCTGCCATGCCTTGACGATGCGGATCTTGTTCTCGGGGGACACGCGGGCATAGACCGCGATCTTTTCCACGTTAGCGTCCAATTCCTCCTCGCTCATGGCATCCAATTCGGCGCCGGTGATGGCGCGATCGCCATCCTCCAGAATACCCAGCTCCCGCGCGATGGCCGACGCGGTGACCACGTGGTCACCCGTGATCATGTCGGGCTTGATGCCGGCGCGGCGGCAGGTAGCCACAGCCACCTTGCACTCGGGACGGGGCGGGTCGATCATACCTACAAGCCCCAGGAAGGTCAGACCATTCTCCAACTCCTCGGAGGTGGGATTCTCGGGAACGGTATCCACGACCTTGCAGGCAATGGCCAGCACGCGCAGGGCGTTCTCGCTCATCTGCTCGGTGATGCGCTTGGCCGCTGTCAGATCACCCTTGACGCAACGGGCGGCCAGCATATCGAATGCGCCCTTGACAATGACTACGTTGCGGCCGTCCATCACGTTGACGGTGGTCATGAGCTTGCGGTCGGAGTCAAAGGGAATGCCCGCCACGCGGGGATACTGCTTGTTGATCTCTTCCTTGGGCATTCCATTCTTGTGAGCGGCCAGTACGATGGAGGTCTCTGTGGGGTCACCGAGATGCTGCTCGCTGCCGTCCTCTCCCCAAACGACCGAGCCGTCACAGCACAGCGCGCCGTGGAGCAGGAGCTTGCGAACAGCCTCGGAATTCTCGGAGGAAATATCCTCGGTGTTGCTCTGACCGTCCACGTATGCTTTCACCAAGGTCATACGGTTCTGGGTCAGGGTACCCGTCTTATCCGAGCAGATGATGGATGCGGAGCCCAGGGTTTCCACCGCGGGGAGACGGCGGATGAGGGCGTTCTTTTTGACCATGCGCTGTACGCCGATGGAGAGCACGATGGTCACGATGGCGGGAAGTCCCTCGGGGATGGCGGATACGGCCAAGGAAACCGCGGTCATGAATACGTCCTTGATCTCCATGGTCTTGCTGAAAATACCCACGACGAAAATCACGGCGCAGGCCGCCAGGGCTACAATGCCCAGGTACTTACCGAGCTCTGCCAGCTTTTTCTGCAGAGGCGTCTGGGAATCGCCCTCGCCGTCCAAGAGGTTGGCGATCTTACCCATCTCGGTGCTCATGCCCGTTCCGGTGACCACAGCGGTGGCCGTACCGTAGGTGATGCTGCAACCCGAGAATACCATATTGGTGCGGTCGCCGATGGGGGCTTTCTCGTCTACCAATACCGCCGCATCCTTCTCAGAGGGCACCGATTCGCCCGTCAGAGCGGATTCCTCGCTCTTGAGAGAGGTGCTTTGGAGCAGGCGGGCATCAGCGGGAACGAAATCGCCGGCCTCCAGCTTGATGATATCACCGGGAACCAGATCGGCGGCGTCGATGATGGTTTCCTTTCCGTCACGGATGACACGGGCGTGGGGAGCAGACATATTCTTGAGCGCATCCAAGGCTTTTTCTGCCTTGCCCTCCTGGTATACGCCCATGATGGCGTTCAGAATGACGATGAGCAGTATGAGCGCAGGCTCGAAAAGCTCGCCCCAATGCTGATCCACGACCACCAGCACGAAGGACACGATGGCGGCGGCGATGAGAATCAGGATCATGACGTCCTTGAACTGATCGATAAACCGCTGGAACGTGGTTTTTTTCTTCTTTTCGCGGAGACGGTTTTCTCCGTATTGGGCTTTGCGTTCGGCGACCTGCGCGGCGGTCAGACCGGACTCGGAATTGGATTGGAGCTCCTGCAAAAGCTCCTCACCGGGTTGATTGTGTGCGGACACGTTGGATACCTCCTTTGAAATTGGACAAGCAATGCGCTTGCGTTCTCTTGATTGCTTGACGCCGTTATTTTAACATATATTTTTCCCCTTGTCAAGAGGATAACCCGTTTTTTGGGGATATTTCCAAACTGTTCATAGATGGTTTTATTTTTTGACACAGAGGAGAAGTATCATCTTCGGAACAGCATCCGGAGCGCCCACACGGGAAGCGCGACCAAGAGCTGCACGAGCGCGGATACGAGTACAATGACGAACAGCGCCGTCAAATACGCTGAGAATTGAGCCAGCGCCCCCGTTACCTTCGTCATGGCGTCCGCTCCCAAAAGACCGCAAATAACGGTCAGCATCAAGACCAGTATCGCGTACAGCGGGATAGCCGTCAGGGCGCCCTTGATGTCCTCGGGCGATAGGCTGATGTGCTGGGATACGGCCAGAATCACCACAAGCGCGATCACCCGCCCCCACAGAGGGATTTCCGTGTCGCTCATCCCTTCCTCCAGCATACGGGGAAGCATCTTTATGCCCTCGGCAAACAGGGCGATAAAGCCTTCGCCGCTTGCCGCCATGGAAGAAGCCGCGGTCATGTAGGCCGAAAAGGTTCGGGGGAATCCCAGCCAAAACGCCAGCGTAAGGACACCCAGCCCGCTGAAAATGGGGCCGATCCCGATGAAAAGATTGCCCAGAACATGGTAGAGATTGCGGGGGCGGTAGGCGTGGGTAACATAGCCCAAGCGTCCGTCGGGAGAGGAGGGCTGCCAGAGCGACATATCCGTGATGGTATGGCCGAACAGTAAGCACATGAGCGCGTGTCCCAGCTCATGCACCGGGGTGCCCAATATGGAGGTCGCCAGTACCACGCCTCGGCCGAAGCCCCCTCCCATCATGGAGATAAATATCCGTCGAAACAAGGCTACGCACAATCCGCAGACTACCGCAGATCCCAACGTGAGCCATAAGACCCGAACGAAAAACAGTGCGTATTCCAATCTGCCGTCACCTCCTCTGCACCGTATGAGATGCTTTCATTATATATGACTTTTCGGGCTCTGTCAAGGGCTATTCTTGAAAAAAACGCGGAATACTTGACAAACGCTCGGTTATACAGTATAATGGTAGCATCAAATGCACAAGACCAAGGACAACAGGAAAGGAACTTGCCGTATGCGATCTATTCTCACCGCCGCTCAAATGAAGACCTGTGATACGTACACAATAGAAGCTCTCGGTATCCCCTCCCGCATCCTCATGGAGCGCGCCGCCCATCGGGCGGCGGAAGTATTGATCGCCCGCTCCGACCTGTTCCCGGCGGGAAGGATTCTCCTTCTATGCGGGGGAGGCAACAACGGCGGGGACGGCTTTGCCATGGCTCGCTTCTTGACAGAGGAATATGGACGGGAGACCGCCGTTATCTACACGGGATGCTTCACCGACAAAGGAACGCCCGACGCGTCCCGTATGAGCCGCGAGTGCCGTCGTCAGTATGAGATGACGGCCGCGGCGGATATTTCCGTCCTCCCCATGAGCGCCGCAGAGACGGCTTTAGAGGGGGCGGCGGCGGTGGTGGACGCGGTGTTCGGCATTGGTCTGGATCGCCCCGTGGAGGGGGAGATCGCCCGCCTGTTGACTGTCATATCCCAAAGCGGTCTGCCCGTGCTGGCGGTGGATATCCCATCGGGTATCCACGCTGATACGGGCGCTGTGATGGGAACGGCTCTGCCCGCTCGGCTTACGGTTACAATGCAAGCGCTGAAAGCGGGACAATTGCTCTACCCCGGGGCAGACTTCAGCGGAGAGATCGCGGTGGCCGAACTGGGCATTTCGCTGATCCCCGCGGAGCGCCCGTACGCCTGCTTGGCCGATGAAAGCCTGCTTGGCCGCGTATTGCCTCCCCGCGTCCGCCGTTCCCATAAGGGCACGTACGGCCGCGTAGCACTGCTTTGCGGCTCGGAGGGGATGAGCGGCGCGGCTGTTCTGACCACTCGCGCTACGCTTCGAAGCGGTGCAGGGCTGGCAGAGGTGCTGACTCCCGAAGCAAACCGCCTCGTTATGCAGATTGCTGTGCCCGAGGCCATCGTGACGGTTCGTAGTGGCGCTGTCGTCGTGGAAAAGGCTGTTCGCGGGGCAGATGGCGTGGTGATCGGCTGTGGTTTGGGTACCTCAGAGGAGGCGCGTGAGAGCCTTCGGACAGCGCTGAATACGCTTCCGACCGATGGCTCCGTTCCTGTGGTACTGGATGCCGACGGTCTGAATCTGTTGGCCGCTGACGAGACCCTCTGGCAGACCAAGCTTCTGGCCTCTCCGAATAAACAGGTGGTATTCACTCCTCACCCCGCCGAGATGTCCCGTCTGTGCGGACTGCGTGTGTCGGAGATCCTTCGCGACCTTCCGCGAGTCGCTTTGGACTACGCTCGCGAAAAAGGGATCACCGTGGTGCTCAAGGATGCTCATACGGTCATTGCATCGCCCGACGGAAGGCTCTATATCTGCGCCGCAGGAAACGCGGGGCTTGCCAAGGGCGGGAGCGGAGACGTGCTGGCGGGGATGATCGCTTCACTCCTCACACAAAACCGAGAACGATTGGGCAGGGAAGTAACCGTAACCGAGGTAGCCGCCGCGGGCGTGTTTCTGCACGCCGCCGCTGCCGATCTCGCCGTGGATGCCATTGGCGAGTACGGGATGCTTGCGACGGATGTGATCGAGAAGATTTCGTTGGTATGCCGGTCGTTTTCTGATTCCCGCACGATCTTGTGTGAAATCTGATACTAAATTACAAATAAAACCTAAAATAGGAGAGCGTGCCTCCGGCGGCTTAAGAACCCTTTGAAAACCTCCTCGCGTTGCTCGGGGCAAATTCGCCTGTGGCGAAGTTTGCGGGGTTCTTAAGAATCTCCTAAACTTTCAAAAACAATTTATTTTCTTGTTTTGACTTGCTGTTTGACAGTAGAATTTCGACTTGCACCGTGGGTCCCTCCCCACTGGGATATTGAGGAACGAGGTATGAAGTCGTATTCAAGGTTTTTATTGATAATTAATATGAGGACAATGTTTGGCAAAAAAAAACAGACCCACTCACTTTTTCGTGCTGTGGGTCTGTTTTTGTTCGCGCAGGATCAATCTCTGATCTCTACGTTCACACGCTTACCGCAGTCGGCAGCGGCTGCCTTCATGACCGTGCGGATGGCCTTGGCAATGCGGCCGTGGCGGCCGATGACCATGCCCATGTCGTCGGGAGAAACACTGAGAGTCAGGGTGATGGTATCATCGTCCTCTTCGCGTGTGACCTTGACCTCGTCGGGGCTATCCACGATGGCGGCAGCGATGTCGCGTAAGGTCGTCTGAAGCTCTGCCATGATTCGACTCCGGGACGGATCAGTCAATGATGCCGTTCTTCTTGAACAGGGACTTGACGGTCTCGGTGGGCTGAGCACCCTTGAACATCCAATCCTTAGCCTTGTCAGCGTCGATCTTAACCTCGGCGGGAGTGGTCAGGGGGGTGTAGTAGCCGATCTGATCGATGAAACGGCCATCGCGGGGATAGCGGCTGTCGGCAACAACGATACGATAGGTAGGAGCCTTCTTGGCGCCGGTGCGGGTGAGTCTGATCTTAACCATGATCTGTTTCCTCCAAAAAATGTTTGTTTTGTTTTTACTTTCTTTATTATACTTCGTTCGTCAGAACGGAAGCTTCATTTTACCCATGCCGCGTCCCCGCTTGCCGCCTGCGCGCCCCATGTCGGAGAACTGCTTCATGAGCTTCTTGATCTGCTCAAATTGCTTGAGCAGGCGATTGACCTCCTCCACGGTGGTTCCGCTACCCGCGGCGATACGCTTCTTGCGGGAGGCGTTGAGGAGCTGTTCGGGCTTTTCCCGCTCGGCGGGGGTCATGGACAGGATGATGGCCTGCTGGCGAGCCAGCGCCTTTTCGTCCACCTGAGCGTCCTTGAGCGCGCCGGGCTTCATGCCGGGGATCATGCCTGCGAGCTGATCCAGATTGCCCATATTCTTGATCTGGTCGAACTGAGCCAGGTAATCGTCCAGAGTGAAGGTGGATTGCCGGATCTTCTGTTCCAGCTCGGCGGCCTTCTTCTCGTCAAACTGCGCCTGCGCCTTGTCGATGAGGGTCAGCACGTCGCCCATACCCAGAATGCGGTTGGCCATACGGTCGGGGTGGAAGGGCTCGATGGCGTCCATCTTCTCGCCCACACCGATGAACTTGATGGGCTTACCGGTGACGTAGCGGATGGAGAGCGCCGCGCCGCCTCGGGTGTCACCGTCCAACTTGGTGAGGATAACGCCGGTGATGTCCAGCATTTTGTTGAAGGTATCGGCAACATTGACGGATTCCTGGCCGATCATGGCATCTACGGTCAAAAGGATCTCGGTGGGGTTCACCTGCTCCTTGATGTTGACCAGCTCTTCCATGAGGGTCTCGTCGATCTGCAGACGGCCGGCGGTATCGATGAATACCATGTCGTAGCCCTTTTTCTCGGCCAGCTTAATGCCTTCCTTGGCGATCTTGACGGGGCTTTCCTTGTCGCCCATCTGGAAAACGGGAATGTCAAGTTGAGCGCCCAGCACCTCAAGTTGCTTGATTGCGGCGGGACGGTACACGTCACAGGCCACCAGCAAAGGATGCTTGCCCTGCTTCTTATACATACCGGCCAGCTTTCCGGCGTGGGTGGTCTTACCGGCGCCCTGCAAGCCGACCATCATGATGACCGTCGGGGGCTTGGAGGAGATCTCCAGCTTGGCCTGCGAGCCGCCCATGAGCCGGGTGAGCTCCTCGTCCACGATCTTGACGATCTGCTGTCCGGGAAGCAAGGATTCCATGACCTCGGCGCCTACGGCACGCTCGGTCACGATCTTGATGAAGTCTTTGACAACCTTGAAGTTAACGTCCGCCTCCAGCAGAGCGAGCTTGATCTCGCGCATACCGGCCTTGACGTCCGCCTCGGTCAAAGTACCCTTGTTGCGGAATTTTTTGAATGCCTGATCGAGTTTTTCACTTAAACTCTGAAACATGGGGAAGGTTCCTCCTTTCATGCGAAGGTGGCGTGAATATACGATCGTTGGAAAATTTCAATCCATAGAAAGCGCGTGGCGAAATGCTTCGACCTCACGGGTCAGCGCGGGGGGAACGGTATCCCCGGCGGCGCGGCAGAGCCCCAACGCAACCTCGGCGTGGCTTTCCGCTTCGGTGAAGCGGCGGCGCAGACCTAATTTTTCTTCGTAAAAGAAAAGCTCGGTTTCGGTTTTCTTAATACTGTCCCGAACGGCCTGGCGGGTAATACCCATCTGCTCTGCGATCTCGGCGAGGGAAAGGTCGTCGTTGTAATACAGATCCATGATGTCCCGTCTGCGCTCGGGAAGGATGTCGCCGTAGAAGTCCAGCAGGTAGCCGATCTCCAAATTCTTTTCAAACATGGTGCAAACTCCTGCCTGAATTTTGGTGTAAAGCGTTTTACTTTACACAAGCCTTGTAGATTATACCATAACAAATCGGATTTGTCAAGGGCTTTCGGAAAGTTTTTATGGAAAAAATGATGGATTTATCCGAGTTGATTTGAGGAGATTGAACAAAAGGGATGGCTAAAGGCTTTGGAACGGGTGCGGGGGAAGCTTCGTATAAGAAGATTCCCCCACAAATTTTGCCCATTATTTGTTCTTCATAACCGCCAACCCACACCAATCGTTGTCGGTGAGGAGCTCGACGACCTTGAAGCCGTTGGCCTCAAAGCAGGCGACTACGTCGTCGCAACGCTCGGCGATGATGCCCGAGGCCAGGAGAACGGCGTCATCCTTCATGTACTTGCCTACGTCGGGCGTCATGCGGATGATGATATCGGCCACAATGTTGGCGCAGACCAGATCGTATGCACCGCCCTCCAGAGATACCTGCTTCAAAAGGTCAGACTGGTCACAGGTCACGTTGTTCAGTCCGCTGTCCTTGATGTTCTCCCGCGCTACGCGCACGGCGGTAGGGTCGATATCGTAAGCGCGACAGAGCTCCGCGCCCAAGCGGGAGGCGCAGATGGCCAAAATGCCTGTGCCCGTGCCCACGTCCAGCATCCGACAGCCCGCCTTGGTGTACTTCTCCAGCAGGCGAATGACCAGACGGGTGGTTTCGTGCGTGCCCGTACCGAAGGCCATACCGGGATCCATGCGGATCACCAACTCATCGCCCACGGGGGTATAGTTCTCCCATGCAGGGCAGATGACCATGCGGTCACCGATCTTGATGGGCTTGTAGTACTGCTTCCAGGAGTTAGCCCAATCCTCCTCGTTGACGCCCACCAGCTCCACCTCGGCGTGAAGGGCGAGCTCAGCGGTGCGTTGACGGATGAAGGCCAGATCGTCCATGTAGGAGCGATCCGAGGGAACGTAGACCGACACGGCGGCCACGTCCTTGTTGGCGGTCAGGATCTTTTCGTCGATCAGAACGCCGTAGCAGGTCTTGAGGTTTACGTCAATGTCGCTGTAATCCTCAATCATGAGGTTGTTGTTGATCATGCTCATGACCGCCACCAGCTCGTCCAGCTCGGCGAGGGGTACCGTTACCCGGATCTGAGTCCACTGCTTGATGTCGCCGTAGTCCTCGCAGACGTAGTCCTCGTCAATGTGCTTTTCCATTTCGGTCATAGCTTATTTCTCCTTCTTTTTGCCCTTGGAAAATTTACCCTTTTTGGCGTAGTTCTTGTCGCCGCATGCCTCGGCGAACTCCCGCATAGCATCCTTCTGCTTCTCGGACAGACCGCGGGGGATTTCGACAACTACGGTGAAGATCAGATCCCCTCGCCGTCCGTTCTGATTGTTGACGTAAGGAATACCCTTGCCTCGCATGGTCAGAACCGTACCGGGCTGTGTTCCCTCGTCGATGGTATACTTTACAGTGCCCTCCAGGGTGGGAACCTCGATCTCAGCGCCCAGAGTCGCCTCGGCCACGGTGATGGGCACCTCGCAGTAGATATTGACGCCGTCGCGCTCGAAAATGCTGTGGGAGCGAACCATCACCTCGATGATGAGGTCACCCGCAGGACCGCCATTCTTACCTTCGCAACCTTGACCGCGCAGAGCGATGCGCTCGCCGTTGTCGATGCCGGCTGGAATATTGACGGTCAGCTTGCGGTTTTCACGCTCCAGCCCGCCGCCGCGGCATTTCTGACAGGGAGATTTGATGTATTTGCCCGTTCCGCGGCACTTTTCGCAGGCGGTCTTGGACTGGAAGGACATACCGCCCATGCGCTGAACCACCACGCGCTGACCCGAGCCGCGGCAATCGGGACAGGTTTCGGCGGAGGTGCCGGCCTCAGCGCCCGTTCCGTTGCACGCAGGGCATTTGTGCAGACGGTTGTAGTTGACGTCCTTCTTGCAACCGAAGGCCGCCTCCTCAAAGGTCAGGGTGACCCGCGCCATGACGTCATCGCCCCGCTGGGGGCCGTTTCTGCGCTGGGCTCCGCCGCCGAACGCGCCTCCGAAAATGCTTCCGAAAATGTCGCCCAAATCACCGAAATCACCGAAGCCGCCCTCGAAGCCGCCTCCGTAGCCTCCGCCCGCGGTGGGGTCAAAGGCCGCGTGGCCGAACTGATCGTACTTGGCCTTCTTTTCCGCATCCGACAGAATGGAGTAAGCCTCGTTGACCTCCTTGAAATTCTTTTCCGCCTCGGCATCGCCGGGGTTCAGGTCGGGATGGTATTTCTTTGCGAGCTGCCGATACGCCCGCTTGATGGCGTCGGCATCTGCGTTTTTATCGAGGCCCAATACCTCGTAATAGTCTCTCTGTGCCATGTGGATATCCTTTCTCTACTGATAAACCACCATGCGGGAAAGAGCCAAAATGCGACCCTTTCCCGCTGTATTCGGTTGTTTTTTCTTCGTTTTGAGGATTACTTGTTGGTGTTGTCCTCGTAGGAAGCGTCATAGTAGGTGCCGTCGTTGCCGCCGTTACCGCCCATGTTGGGGTCATATCCCGTGTTGGGGTCGCCCTGAGGATTGGCCTGCGCGTAGAGCTTTTCGGAGAGCTTGTAGAAGGACTTCTCCAGCGCCTCGGTGTCGGCCTTGATGTCCTCGGTGTTGCCGCCGGCTACGGTGGACTTCAGCTTCTCGATAGCGGCCTTGACCTCAGCCTTCTCGTCCTCGGAAACCTTGTCGCCCAGCTCATTGAGGGTCTTCTCGGACTGGAAGATCAGGGAGTCGGCGCGGTTCTTGGTCTCAACAGCCTCCTTGGCCTTCTTATCCTCCTCTGCAAACTGTTCGGCATCGCGGATTGCCTTATCGATGTCAGCCTGGCTCATGTTGGAGGAGGAGGTGATGGTGATGTGCTGCTCCTTACCGGTGCCCTTATCGCAAGCGGTTACGTTAACGATACCGTTGGCGTCGATATCGAAGGTTACCTCGATCTGGGGAATGCCGCGGGGAGCGGGAACGATGCCGTCCAGCGAGAAGCGACCCAGCGTGGTGTTGTAAGCGGCCATCTCGCGCTCGCCCTGCAGAACGTGAACCTCAACCGAGGTCTGACCGTCGGCGGCGGTGGAGAATACCTGGCTCTTCTTTACGGGGATGGTGGTGTTGCGGTCGATGATGCGGGTGAATACGCCGCCCATGGTCTCAATACCCAGAGACAGAGGGGTAACGTCCAGCAGGAGCAGATCCTTGACGTCGCCGCCCAGAACGCCGCCCTGAATGGCCGCGCCGATGGCTACGCACTCGTCGGGGTTGATGCCCTTGAAGGGATCCTTGCCCAGATATTTCTTGACAGCCTCCTGGACGGCGGGAATACGGGAGGAACCGCCCACCATGAGGATCTTGTCGATCTTGTCCACGCTCACACCGGCATCGCGGATGACCTGCTTGGTGGGGCCCATGGTGGCCTCGACCAGATCAGCGGTGATGCGGTCGAACTCGGCGCGGGTCAGAGTAGCCTCGAAGTGGAGAGGGCCTGCAGCGGTGGCGGTGATGAAGGGAAGGTTGATGTCGGACTGGGTCATACCGGACAGCTCGATCTTGGCCTTCTCGGCGGCGTCCTTGAGTCTCTGCATGACCATCTTGTCGGTGCGGAGGTCAACGCCGTTCTCTCTCTGGAACTTGTCGGCCATCCAGTTGATGATGCGCTGGTCGAAGTCATCGCCGCCCAGACGGTTGTTACCGGCCGTAGCCAGAACCTCGAATACGCCGTCGGAGATCTCCAGCAGGGAGACGTCGAATGTGCCGCCGCCCAGGTCGAAGACCAGAATGCGCTGGTTGTTTTCCTTGTCCATACCGTAAGCCAGAGCGGCGGCGGTAGGCTCGTTGATGATACGCTGGACGTTCAAGCCGGCGATCTTACCGGCGTCCTTGGTAGCCTGGCGCTGTGCGTCGGTGAAGTAAGCGGGAACGGTGATGACGGCGTCGGTGACGGTGGTGCCCAGGTAGGCCTCGGCATCAGCCTTCATCTTCTGCAGGATCATCGCGGAGATCTCCTGGGGAGTGTAGTG